>VBFG01000102.1 GCA_005882635.1 Chloroflexota bacterium
GGTGGAAGTCGTAGCGCGCCTCGAGCCACTCGCGATCCGCGAGATGGGGATCCTCGATGTGGATCCAGCGGAGGCCGGCGGCCTCGACGACCTGGGGCTCGGCTACCTCGACGGCGTCCGGCGCGACCGAACCGCCGACCGGAATCGATCGGCGCAGCCGCGGGCGAGGGAGCGGCGGCAGGTTCGGCATTGACTGGGAGGCTTCTTCATAGGCGCTCGGCCGCATCGTAGCCTGCCGGCGGACCGCCCCGCCAGTGGATCTGGACAAGGCCCACGGCCTTCGCATGGGGACGTAGGTCGCGCGGATCCCGTTGCGTGACCATGGATCTGTGGATAAATAGGCGACGCACCCCACGCCTAACATCTATCCATATGGACCGTAGCAAGCATCGGGCGCGAGCCCGTCTACGCGCCGCCTGGCTCGAACACCTGGCGGCGCGATTCCCACGATCCTCGGAACTAGCTCTGGGAATCGACCTACCAGCCCCGGACGGCGCGGTCGCCGGGATGGTCTCGCGCTATTTCGACCTCGCAGGTGTTCCGAATGAGTCCTTGGACTGGGGTCCGGCGTGGACGCCACTCTTGTCAGGGTGGCTGGCGACCTGAACACGTGGTCGTCATCGGACCCTGCCTTGAGACGGCATGCCGACCGCCTGGGTCGGATGCTCGTCGAGCTGGAGGTGCTGCGGGGGATCTAAGGTCCATCGCAGCGAATCGGCGGCAAATTCGGAGCGCTCTAACTGCTACCCCCGGTGGTGACCGATTGGCGGTGGCGGAGGGGCGGGTGGGGTAAAGGACCTGTGGCGGAGACCCTAATGCGCGTCGCATTCGGCCTGTACGGACCCGACCTCGAGCCGAGCGAGGTCACAAGGGAGTCGGGCGTCACACCTAGCCGATCGTGGTCACGATCGCAGCCCTTACCTAACGGGCGCCCACGCGCCGATGGCCTGTGGATTCTCCAGTCTCAGGCCGGGGAGGCAGACTCATTCGACGCCCATTGGGCTTCAATCGTCGGGCTCATGAGAGAAGCTTGGCCAACGTTTGTCGACCTCGGTCGGCGGCACAAGGCATACGTGGAAGGCATCGTGTCCGTGACTGGGAGGCCGACCATTTCGGCTAACGCCGCGTCCATCCATAGCATTGGCGAGCTGGGGGCAGAACTCCTCTTCGAGGTCAATACAGAGCCCTAACTGCGCCCCTATGGGGGGCTATCCGTGCGGCTACCTTCTGGTCGGGCGGTCGGGCGGTCGGGCGGTCGCCCGGACAGCGGGAACGATCTCCGCGGCAAATTTTCGACGTCTCTAACTGCTACCCCGTCGCTGTGTTGAGACTTGATCGGCGGCGCCGTATCGTTCCGGCTCCTAGTGCTGCGCCTGCTCGGCGCGGGCTTCCCAGAGGACGTGCTCCGGGGTCTCGAGCTGGAAGGTCGAGTGGTTGATGTCGAAGTCGGCCGCGAGACAGGTCCCCAGGTGGTCGAGGATGTCGCCCGGCTTGGCGTCCTCGCCGAGCACGACATGGGCCGACACGACGTTCATGCCGCTCGTGATCGTCCAGGCGTGGAGGTCGTGGACGTCGATCACGCCCGGAGCCTCGCGGATGTGTCGCTCGACGTCGCCGAGCTCGACCCCCTTCGGGGTGGCCTCGAGGAGGACGTCAACGCTGTCGCGGAGGAGGACGACGGTCCGCGGGACGATCAGGATCGCGACGACCAGTGACGCGACCGCGTCGGCCGGCTGCCAACCGCTGACGAGGATGACGAGCCCGGCGACGAGGACCGCGACGGAGCCCAACAGGTCGCCGGCGATCTCGAGGTAGGCGCCGCGCATCGTCAGGCTCTCGCCCTGGCCGGGCGCGAGCAGGCGGAGGGCGACCGTGTTCGCGATCAATGCGCCGGCGGCGACGATGGCGACAATCGCGGGCTGAACGTCCGGTGGTTCGACGAACCGCCGGACGGCCTCGACCACGATCACGATCGCGATCAGTAGCAGCAGCACGGCGTTGAGCGCGGCAACGAGCATCTCGAGGCGGTAGAGCCCGAACGATCGCGCGCCCGTCGGCGGTCGGGCCGCCACTCGGATGGCGAGGAGCGACAGCGCCATCCCGGAGACGTCGGCGAAGACGTGGCCGGCGTCAGCGAGGAGTGCCAGGGAGTTCGCCGCGTACCCGGCGACGAGCTCCGCGACAAGGACGACGATACCGATCCCGATCGCTGAGGCGAGGCTGCCTGCGTGGCGGCCGGCGGCGGAGTGGGAGTGGGCCATCGCACGCAGGGTAGTCGGTCCGATCGCGAACCCGCCGTCGTCGCGAATGTGTGCATACGACACGGCCGGGCGACGGGTCACCGCGGCTCGGCGGTGGCCTGAGCGTGACTGGGTCCGCCGTTTGTCTTGCGTGTGTGGCAGAAACGCATCAGTGAAGTCCGAAGCGACTGGGGCGCTCGGATGTGTGCGTGGCCCACATCCGAGACGACCGGCCGATCCCACGCGCCCCCAACCAGCTACGCGCCTGGCGGAACCTCCAGCCAGCCCTCGCGCAGGGCGCGCGTGGCGAGCTCGGTCCGCGAGGCGAGGTCGAACCGTTCGAAGAGGCGGCGGAGGTGCGACTCGACCGTCTTCGGGCCGATCCCGAGCCGCGCCCCGATCTCGTCGTTCGATCGGCCGTCGACGACGAGCCGGACGACATCGAGCTCGCGCTCGCTGAGCCTGGCGAGACCCGGGCCGGAGCGCGGCCGAACGGAGAACACCAGGCCGCCGGCTGCAACCCGGCGGATCGCGTCGATGAGCTCCGGCAGTGGCGCGGTCTTGAGGACGAAGCCGGACGCACCCAGGCGGAGCGCCGCCTCCGCATACTGCGGATAGTCGTAGGCGGTCAGGACGATGATCGCGGGTCCATCGGTGCCTGGCCCGCGCAGGAGCCGGAGTCCGGAGTCGGAGCCGAGGCGGATGTCGAGGAGAAGGACGTCGGCCTCGACGCGCGCGGTCAGGTCGGTCGCGTCCTCGATCGATTCGGCCGTGCCGACGATCACGATCCCGGGCTGCGCCGCGAGGAGGGCTGCGGTTCCCTCCCGAACAACGGGGTGATCGTCGACGACGATCAGGCGGATCGGCTCCGCCGTGGCTGGCAGCTCCGTCAACGGGGCCGCCACTCCAGCGCGACGTGGGTCCCGCCGGCGGGCCAGCGCTTGACGTCGAGGATCGCCCCGATCGCCTCCGCCCGCTGGGCCATGTTCAGCAGCCCGAACCGCCCGGAGCGCTCCGCCGATTCGGGCGCGTCGTCGGCGATGCCGGGCCCCGCGTCGTCGATGGCGAGGGAGATCCCGCTCGGCGTCGAGCGGTAGCGGACGACGATCGGCGGCCTGCCGTGCTTGACGGCGTTCGCAAGGGCCTCCTGGGCGACGCGGAAGATCGCCAGCTCGACGTCGGGGTTGTGGCGGGCGTCGTCGGACCGCTCGAGGCGCACCTCTCCGCCGGCGAGCCGCTCGATCCGGAGGACGAGCCAGTCCAGCGCCGGCCCGACGCCGAGGTCGTCCAGGATCGGCAGCCGAAGGTCGCCGCAGATCGCCCGCAGGCGGTCGGCCACGGTTCGCCCGATCTCGGCGCCCTCGGTATCGCCGGACGCCTCGAGCCGGCGGACGAGGAGCGTCAGCTCCTGGAGGGCATCGTCGTGGATGTCGGCCGCCAGCCTCGCCCGCTCCGCCTCCGTCGCCGCGACGACGAGGTCGCGCTGGAGCGTCGCCCGGGTCGCGAGTCGGGCCAGCGGCCGGACGGTGAACCGCCCGGCGAGCGCGATCGCGACGAGCCACAGCCCGAGCGGCCACAGGAACGGCGGATCCTTCGTCGCGAGGGCCATCAGGGGTGTCGCACCGGCGACCGCGAGCTCGGTCGCCTGGAGGAGCCCGCCCGGGCCGACGGAGCCCGCACGGAGCCGCTCGAGGTCGATCGGCCCGGCGGCGATCAGGCCCGGCAGCAGCGGGACGGCGCCGGTCAGCGCCCAGACCAGGGTCTGGACCTCTGTTCGCTGGTCGCCGACGGCGGAGCCGACCACGGCGACCGTCGCGGCGAGGGCGAGGCCGCCGATCAGCCAGCGGACGGCGCGGCGCTGGTCGGGATCGTCGACGTGATCGGCGAGCCCCTCCGCGAGCGGGACCATCGCCGCGATCGTGACGATCCCGCCGATCGAGATGGCGAGCATCGAGCCGATGGCTTCGAGCGGCGCGACGAGGAGCGGCGTTGCGACCGCGACGGCCAGCGGGATCGCCAGCTCCCGAAGCGACACGGCGGCGCGTGGTGAGCGGAGGAACCAGACGCCGGCGATCAGCAGGAGCAGCCCGGGCAGGAAGGCCTTCTGGCTCTGGCCGAATAGGTACGTCCCGGGGAAGAAGTAGCGTTGGACCTGCCAGCGGTCCGGGCCGCCGGTCCGAAGCGCGTCTTGCGAGATGAGGGCGACGCTGTCGATGCCGGCCCGGGCGACCGCGAGCCAGCTGCCACCAGGAGGTGCCTGGAGAGTCGGGACCGCCGGCGCCGTCCCGATGACTGGCAGCGGGTTCTCCGGGTGATCTGGATCCGCGTCGCCGTACTGGTACTCCGGCAACGCAATGACGGTCATGGTGTTCAGCTCGGCGACGAGGGAGCCCGGAACGACTCCGTCGCGGTCCGCCTGACTGGGGTGTTCGACATCGGAGACGACCAGCTGACCGGTCGAGTCGGCGCTCAAGTAGATGCCCGTGTCGTACGACCCGAACAGGACTGCGAGCAGCCCACCGACGATCGCCAACGTCACGATCCCGATGGCGGCCCGGTCCCGCGGCGTCAGGTTCCCCACGGATCGAAGGTAGCAGACAGGGCCTCGGCGGCCGTACGGGATGTCCCGCAACGGCTCGCCGGGGAGTGCCGGGACGAAACACGTCGCCCGATCGTCTACCGTCCACACGAGCCGGCTCGGACCGGCGCTCACCGAGGAGGGGACGGATGACGGCGGTCCTCGAAGCCCATGGCTTCGGCAAGCGCTATCGACGACGGACCTGGGCACTCCGCGGCGTCGAGCTCGTGGTGCCGGAGGGGAGCATCACGGCGCTCGTCGGGCCGAACGGGTCCGGCAAGTCGACCCTGATCCGGAGCTGGATCGGCTTCGAGCGGGCGACCGAGGGCCGGCTGTCGACCGGCGGGGTCGACCCACAACGCGATCGGAAGGCCGCCGTGGAACGGGTCGGCTATGTGCCGCAGACCCCGTCGCTGTACCGCGACCTGTCGGTCGCAGAGCACATCACGCTCGCCGGGACGCTGCGCGACGGGTTCGACGAGGCGATGGCCGCGCGCTACGTCGGCCGGCTGTCGATCCCGCTCCGGGCGAAGGCCGGCGAGCTGTCCGGCGGCGAGGGGGCCCAGGTGGGCCTGGCCCTCGCCCTCGCGACGCGGGCGCCGATCCTCCTCCTCGACGAGCCGCTGGCGAGCCTCGACCCGCTGGCCCGGCGGGAGTTCCTCCACCTGATGGTCGAGGCGGTTCGGGCGGCGGGCGCGACCGCGCTCCTCTCGTCGCACGTGATCACCGACATCGAGCAGGCCTGCGACCGCCTGATCGTGCTCGGCAAGGGCCACACGCTCCTGGACCTGCCGATCGCCGAGGCGATCGCCCATCACCGGATCGTCGAGGGTCCGCCGGCCGAGGCCGTCCGCCTGGCCGGTGCCGACGCGTTGATCGGCAGCTTCCCGGCCCCGGCCGGCGAGCCGCTGTCGCTGGTCCGGACTCCGGCGCTCGTTCCGGTCGGGACGGAGCCCATCGGCCGGGCGGCCACCCTCGAGGAGATCGTCATCGCCCACTTGGCCGCGGGTCGACGGCGCGCCGCAGACGCGGCGCGGCAAGCCGAGGGGGTCGCGGCATGAGCCTCCGTGGCGCGCTCCTGAGCTTCCGGATCCAGCGGTTCGAGTCGACCGTCGTCGTCTTCGCGGCCCTGCTCTCTGTTGCCGTGTCGGCGGTCGTCATCACGCTGTTCTACGGCGGCGGATACGCGAGCTGCTTCGGCAACGACCAGCCGGTCCTCTCGAGCCTGTGCCAGTCGACGCCGGCCGAGTGGCTCCCCCGGATCGCGCGGTTGTCCCTGGCGCTCGTCCCGATCTTCCCGGTCATCGGCGGGCTCCTTGCCGGCGGCCCAATCGTCGCCCGCGAGCTCGAGACCGGCACCGCGCGGCTGGCCTGGTCATTGGGGCCATCGCGGCTCCGCTGGTTCGCCCAGCGGGTTGTGCCGATCTTCCTGATGTTCCTCGTCGCATGCTTCGCCATCGGCGTCGTCGCCGATTCCCTGCTGCACCTGGTCCAGCCCACGGTCGCGATCGACGGCTCATTCGTCGGCTACCGAGCCCGCGGCCTCCTCATCCCGACCCTGGGGCTGGTCGTGGCATCCATTGCGCTCGCCATTGGAGCCCTCACGGGCCGGACAGTTCCTACGATCATCCTGACCCTGATGCTCTTCGGCGGGCTCATTGCGGCCGCCGACACCGTGGAAAAGAAGGTCCTCCTCGGCGAAGCGGTGGTCGGTGGCGACTTCCAGTACAGCGAGAACAACCTCTGGCTCGACAGCAAGTTCCTGATGCCTGATGGCCGAGTGATGTCCTGGGATGAGGTCATCGCCGAGCATCCCGAGTTCAACGAGTTCGGCTGGGACGAGTCGAGCGGGATCCAGCCCGTGGCGCTCTACATCCCGGGCGCGCGCTACCACGACGTCGAGCGGCGCGAAGCCGCGGCGCTCCTGGCGATCGCGCTCGCCTTCGGCTGTCTGGCCACCGTCGCGGTCCTGCGGCGGCGCCCGCGCTGAGGAGCGACGATCATCAGCTCGTGACGAGCGCCCTTCTCGCCTTCGATCGCGCCGGCGACCGCCTGTTCGACAGCCTCCGTCGGGCGGCGGCGGGTCGACTGCCGTCGCTCTCCGCGCTCGAGACGCCGGCGTGGCTGGGGCTCGCGGTCGCCATCGCCGCCTGGGCGGCGATGGTCCTCTTCAGCGAGCCGTGGGGCCGGTTGTGGGGCACCGGTCAGGACGCCCGCTGCTACTACCAGGCAACGCTTGCGGATCCGTACCTCCATTCGGACTGGAACGACCCGATCGCGTACGTCTACTCACCGGCGTTCTTGCAGCTCGTGACGCCGCTGACGGCCCTCCCCTGGCAGGCGTTCATGGCGGCCTGGACGGCGCTCCTCCTCGCCGCCGTCCGGTTCCTCACCGGCCCTCGATTGCTCGTCGCCGGCCTGCTCTTCCCGTTCACGGCAATGGAGGTCGCCGGCGGGAACATCTCGCTCTTGCTCGCGGCGGCGATCGTGCTCGGGTTCCGCTGGCCCGCGGCGTGGTCGATCGTGCTGTTGACGAAGATCACCCCGGGCGTTGGCCTCCTCTGGTTCGCGGTCCGCCGCGAGTGGCGGGCGCTGGCGATCGCGCTCGGTGCGACGGCGGTCATCGCCGCCGGCTCGTTCGTGTTGCTGCCGGATCAGTGGCGGACATGGGTCGAGGTCGTCGCCCGGAACGTCGCCGCCGGCAAGAACGGGACCTGGGCGTCCCTGCCGATCCCGCTCCTCGTCCGGCTGCCGCTCGCCGTCGCGATCATCGTGTGGGGTGCCCGAACGGATCGCGCCTGGACGGTGCCGCTGGCATCGATGGTCGCCCTCCCGGCGTTCTGGTACGGCGGCCTGTCGATGCTGCTCGCAGTGATCCCACTGTTGCCGGGACGCGGCCTCGAACGCTACGCGCCGGCCGTTGCCGCCGCCGGCCGACCCCGGACGCGGAGCGCGATGATCACGGCGCCGGCCAGGAACACCGCGGCGCCCGCCCAGAACGGGGCCGCGGCTCCGAACGGCCCGGCAAGCGCTCCGCCGACGGCAGGACCGACGACACCCGCCGCGTAGAGCGGGAGATAGACGAGGTTGAGCGTCTGCGACCGACGCTCGACCGGGACCTCGGTCGCGAGGAGGCTGAACACCATCGCACCCACGAGCCCGTTCGCCGCGGTGAACGCGACGACGGCCAGGGCGAGGGCCAGGATCGTCGGCGCCAGGGGAACGGCCAGCAGGGCAATGCCGCCGACGACCAGGGCGGTGAGGAGCACCGGCCGGAACCCGATCCGGTCGCCGACGATCCCGCCGAGCGGCGACACGGCCGCACCGACGAGCGCGGCGGGTCCGGCGACGAGGCCGATCGATGCCGTCAGCCCCGGTCCCGGGCCGACGATCCCCTCGACGATCAGGGCCTGGTACGGCCGGCTCATCTGGCTGGCGAGGAAGGCCACGCCGTAAATCGCGAAGATCCGCCGCACGGTCGGGTCGCCGAGAACCCCGCGGAGCGCACCGTAGGCGAGCGACAGGACACGCCCGCTCGGCACGACGGCCGGACGGACCTCGTCGGCACCGAACCAGACGAGGGCGGCGGTCGCGACGGACAGCCCGGCCGAGACCCAGAACATGCCCGACAGGCTCCAGCCGAGCCCGTCGACGAGGAGGGCACCGAGCGCCGGCCCGACGGCGAAGCCGATCGGTCCCGACACCCCGAACAGGGCGATCAGCGTCCCGACCCGCTGCCGCGGGACGACGTCCCGGATCGCCCCGAGCATCACCCCGGTGTTGCCGAGCTGGAACCCGATCAGGAGGAGACTGAGGGCGAGCTGCCACGGCTCGCGCGACAGCGCCACGCAGGCGAAGACGACCGCCTCGACGAGCGCGCTGCGCGCGATGACCGCCTTCCGGGAGTAGAGGTCCGCCCAGACGCCCCACAGCGGGACGAGCGGCATGCCGACCACGAAGATCAGGGCCGAGAACAGGCCGACGAAGGCCGCCCGGTCGGCGTCCGGAACGCCGACGATCCGCAAATACGGCGCGAGGTACGAGAAGACCTGGCTGACGCCGAGGCCCTCGACCATCGACGTGATCCAGAAGACGGTGACGACCCGCGGCCAGTCCGCCCGGCCCTGATCGGCGTCCGTCGACTGCATGCCCGCGAAGCCTACCGACCCGCCAGAACCGGCGCGGAACGACCCGGCGTAGACTCGGGTGAGGAGGTGGAGAGGCATGCTGGGTCGGTATGTCAACCGGGCGGTCGATGCGCAGTCCCGCTGGTCGAAGCCGTTCGGCGACTTCAATCACCGCTGGTTGAGCGCGCTCTTCCACCCGATCCGACCGATCCAGAACTTCCTCAACGGGACGTGGCTCGGTCACCCGGTCCACGCCGCGCTGACGGACGTCCCGATCGGGGCGCTGACGGTGTCGATCGTCGCGGACCTCATCGGGCAGCACGTCGTCGCCGACGTCTCGATGCTGGTCGGCGTCCTCGCGATGGTCGCGGCGGCCGTGACCGGCCTGGCGGACTACACCGAGGTCGACGGGACCGCCCGGAACCGGGCGACCGTCCACGCGACGGTCATGGTGATCACCCTCGTCCTCTACACCGTGTCGCTCCTCATCCGCAGCGGCAACCCGCCCGATCGCCTGCCGGCGATCGCGCTCGGGGTCGTGGGCTATCTCGCGTTGCTGCTCGGCGGGGAGATCGGCGGCGACCTCGTCTACCTGGTCGGGACGCATGTCAACCGCCACGCCTGGCGGGGCGCCGGGGCGAAGTGGAACGCCCTGGACCTCGGCAGCCTGCCGGACATCCCGCAGGGCGGCCCGACGAAGCTCCGGGCCGGGATCAACGACCTGGCCGTGATCCGTGACGGCGACCGCGTCCTCGCCGTGCACGCGCAGTGCGCTCATGCCGGCGGTCCGCTCGCCGAGGGAACGGTCGTCGACGGCCAGATCGAGTGCCCCTGGCACGGCTCTCGATACCGGCTCGAGAACGGGCACGTCACCCGTGGGCCGGCGATGTACGACCAGCCCGCCTACGAGGTCCGGCGAGCCGAGTCGGGCGGCTGGGAGGTCCGGCGCCGGAGCGCCTGACGACGGCGCGAACCGTTGCCGTCGATCGAGGTCTCGGTCCCAGGGGTCGCTGTGCTGGTCGGCGCGGCCGGCTCCGGCAAGACCACCCTGGCCCGCCGCCTGTTCGACCCGGACGAGATCCTGTCGTCGGACGAGCTCCGTGGCGCCATTCGCGGCGATCCCACCGACCAGAGCCTGACGAGGGTCGCCTTCGGGATCCTCCACCGCGAGCTCCTCCGCCGGCTGGCGCGCGGGCGACTCGTCGTCGTGGACGCCACGAGCCTGACCATCTCCTCGCGCTCCGCGATCCTGCGCCGGGCGCGGGCGGCCGGCGTCCGAACGACGGCTGTCGTCCTGCTCCTCCCGCCGGGGATCGTCCAGGCCCGCAACGCCGGACGGCCGAGCGGGGTCGTCCCGCGCGACGTCGTCGACCGCCAGCTCGCCGCCGCCGCGCAACTCGGCGTGGACCGGTCGGCGGTGGTCGAGCGGCTCATCGGCGAGGGGTTCGCGAGCGTCCACGTCCTGGCCTCGACTGACGAGGTCGACCGCGTCACCCTCCGGCGTGTTGCCGCGGCTCGCCGTCCCTCCGTCCATCCGTCAGGCCCCGAGTCCGGCAGACCCGCCGGCGATCAGGGCGATCGCGACCGCGGCCATGACGATGCCGACGAGGTGGCTCCGTGAGACGTGCTCCCGGAGGACGATGACGGCGAGCACGACGGTCGTCACCGGATAGAGCGAGCTGAGGGTGGCCGCGACATCGAGCCGGCCCGCCTGCGTCGCCAGGATGTAGAAGGCGTTCCCGGCCAGGTCCAGGGCCCCCACGATGGCCGCGGCGGCCAGCATCCGACCCGGCAACCGCCAGTCTCGCCGCCCGACGATCACGACCAGGATCACGGCGACGAGGGCCGCCGCCTTCACGATCACGAGCGGCCACGCGACGAGATGCTCGGGAAAGGCCGCGACCGCGATGTTGAAGATCCCGAGCCCCACGCCGCCGAACAGGGCGTACTGGATGCCGGACGGACGGCCGGCGGGGTCGGACGATCGCGACATCAGGATCACCGCGACGAACGCGGCGGCGATCCCGACCATCACGCCCGTCGGCGGCAGGCCGAGCCGGACGAACCCGACCGACACGGGCAGGGTCGCGGCGACGAGGCCGGTGACCGGGGCGACGACGCCCATCCGCCCGACGGCGAGACCCTGGTAGAGACCGATGATCCCGGCCACCGCGAAGACGCCCGCGATCGTCGCGAGGAGCGCGGTCGTGGGGCCGGGGATCGGCTCGCCCGACGCGGCCGCAATGACGACCATGATCGCCGCGCCCACAGCGTCGACCACGATGGCGATCCCGAACACGGGCGCGCGGCGGCCCGTCCAGCCGCCGCCGAAGTCGCCGGCGCCCCAGGCGATCGCCGAGGCGAGCCCGTAGACGACGACGCCGAGACCCGGTCCCACCGGGTCAGCCGTGGGCAGCTCCCGCGGCGAGTGGTTCGCGCTCACTGTCGTCGACTTCCGTCGGGCCCTCGAGGGAGACCACGGCGTCGGCGGCCCCGTGGTAGCGATCGGACGTCGTCAGGTAGATCACCTGGAAGTCGCGGGCGATCTCGCGGAGGAGCTTCAGGGCTCGACCGGCGCGGACGTCATCGAGCGTCACGAACGGGTCATCGAACACGAGCGGCGGCCGGCGATCGCCGGTGACCAGGCGCACCAGTCCGAGCCGAGCAGCGAGGTAGACGAGATCGAGAGTGCCCTGGCTCAGGGCCCGAACGTCGACCCAGTCGCCCTTCTCAGGCGCGAACAGTCGGATGTCGAGGGTCTTGTCGTCGACCGCCGCACGACGATATCGACCAGCGGTGATCCGTTCGAGATCGCCGACCATGCGCTGCTCGAGGAAGCGTGTCGCGGTCCGCATCGTCGCCTGCTCGGCCGCCTCGATCTCGCGGAGCGTCCGATCGTAGACGCGTGCCTTGCGCTGGAGCGCGGCGAGCTGATCGCGCCAGGTGGCGAGACGCTCGGCGTGACCGGCGACCTGCTCGGCGTCGACCGTGTTGGCCTCCACGCGGGCACGCGCGTTGGCCTCGTCGTCCCGCGCCCGCTCGAGCGCGGCTTCGAGGTCGCGGACCTCCACTTCCAGGCGCTCGCGCGCCCGGGGCTCCTTGGCGATGGGCCCGAGCCCCTCGAGGGCGGCCGTCTTCTGCTCGACCTCGAGCGCGGCGGCGTCGCGCTGGCCGGGGAGTGCCTCGGGCGGCTCCTTGCCGACAAGCCCGTCGAGCTGGGCGACGAGCCGCTCGATCCGGGCGACGTGCTCCTGCTCAGCGGTGAGCAGCGCCTCGGCGGCCGCGAGGTCGGCCAGGCCGAGCCCGGCGAGCTGCTGCTTGGTGTCGGCCTGGGCCTGGCGGAGCTCTGCCTCCATCTCGGACCGCCCACGCAGGCGCCGGTCGATCTCGACGTCGCGCATCTCCTGGTGGACGCGGTCGCTGCGGCGGAGCCACCACGCCACGAAGGCGAGGATGAAGCCGATTCCGGCGGCGACGCCGCCGACGAGCGCCGGCGGGCTACCCAGATCGACGACGCCGGCGATCCGTGCGGCCACGGACGCGGCCGCGACGAGCAGCCCGATGACGACGAGCCCGATCGCGATGCGTGACAGCGGCCGCCAGGTCGGTGGCGGCGGGACCTCGAACGAGACGGCGACCTCGCCGGACAGGAGCGCCTGCAGCTCACGGATCTTCGCGTCCAGGGCCCGCAGGCGGGTGACGATCTGTTCGAGCACCGGGAGCGGGTTCGCGGAGGGGTGGGTGTCGCGGAGGGCGATCAGCTCCTCCGACACCGTTACCGCCTGGCGATAGCGCTCGTAGCGTTCCTGCGAGCTGACGCGCTCCGCCTGGAGGCGCTCGGCCTGGCGAGCCTTCTCGAGGACCGATCGCCGCTCGGCGAGGCCGGCCTCGGTCTCGGTCCGCCGCTCCCGGGTGCCCGCGACGGTCTCGCGGTCCCGCTCGAGCTGGGCGAGGGCAAGCTCACCCTGCTCGACGGCCAGCCGCTCCTGCTCGACCGCGTCCTCGGCCACCTTCAGCCGGCCCGGGTTCTTCGCCCCCTTGGTGTTCAGCTCGTAGAGCGCCCGGTCGAGGATCCGCCTTGCCCGCGACGTCCCGCGGTCGGCACCGCTGATGGAAGCCTGGAGCCGATCGCGGAGCGCCGCCTCGTCGCGGTCGAGGTCGGCCAGCTCGTGATGGCGGATCGACGCGGTCGACCGGAAGAAGGCTTCGCTCGGGATCCCGGTGAGCTCGGCAAGCGCCTGGTCGGCGAGCGTCGGGTCGGTGATCGTCTCGCCGTCGACCTCCAGGCGGACCGTGCCCTTCGCGCCGCGGAACGCTTTCTCGAGCTTGCCGGATCGGGTTCCGCGCTCGTCGTCGTCGATCTCGAAGTCGAGGCTCACGACGGGCCGCGCATCCTCGCCGGCGTCCCACGGTCGGAGCGCCTCGATGTCGCCGCCGTTGCTCGTGACCTTCCGGGTCAGGACGAGCTCGATCGCCCGCTGGATCGTCGTCTTGCCGGCTTCGTTCGGTCCGTGGACGACGGTCAGGCCAGGCGACAGGGGAATCTCCAGCTCGCGATAGCGCCGGAAGTCGCGCAGCACGAGGCGGGTGATCCTCACAGGGTGACCTCGTGCCCGGCGAGCAACAGGCGGCCGAGACGCAGGACGTCGCGCAGCTCGGCGGCCTCGGCGGCAGCCGCTCGCTCGCCGCTCGCCTCGAGCTCCGCGATCCGGCCCTCGACGCTCCGGATGAATGCGCCGGGGATCGTCTCGGCCGACGGCAGCGCCCCCTCGGTCAACGGCGGCTGCGAAACGTCGCGCACGCGGATCCGCAGGAAGCCGCCCTTCAGCTGGTCCTCGATCTCGTCGGTCGAGACGTCGAGCTCATCGGGCCGTACGCCGATCAGCCGAACGTCGAGGACGAGATCCGGATCGGCGAGGGTCGTCAGCCGCGCGACGAGCGCGGGCTGGTCGGTGATCGTGCCGGCGTCCACGTCGAGCTTCTCGAAGCGCGTTCGGCCGACCGGCCGCGCCTCGATCGTGACGGTGTGTTTGCCCTCCACCTCGTCGAGCGCGACGAGCAGCGCCTTGCCCGCCCCGTCCTGCGACACCGCCACCGGCTCTGGGGCACCGGAATAGGCGAAGGTCGTGTCGCCGGCCTTGCCCTGCTGGGTCGAGTGCCAGTGGCCCAGGGCGAGGTAGTCGAGCCCGCTCGCCGCGATCTCCTCGCGCGTGACGACGACCTCGTCGCGGTCGGTCTTCTCGGGGATCGAGACCGCGCCATGGATCATGCCGACCTGCCATGTCGCCGCGCCCGGCGCCGACCGATCGACCTTGAGGTCGAGCAGCGGGCTGTGCGGCGCCCGCTTGGTCTCGTAAACCGGCCCGTGGACGGCGACGTCACACGCGGACACGTGCACGCTCGGCCGATCCGGCGTGAGAACCGTGACCAGGTCGTCGTCCGGATTCGAGCCCGCGAGCCCCGCGAGGTCGTGGACCCGGTAGAGCGACGACCGGTCGTAGACGTCGTGCGTCCCCGGGATGATGACGGTCCGGATCCTCGCGTCGACGAGGCGCTTCAGCTCCGCGGCGACGCGGTCGACCGACCGCTTCGGTTGGGTGTTCGAGTCGAACAGGTCGCCGGCGATCAGGACCAGGTCGACCTTTTCCGCGATCGCCAGATCGATCACGGCCCGGAAGGCCGCGAACTGTCGTTCCCGCTGCGCGGCCGCCTGCTCGCCCATGTCGGCGTGGCGGGCGCCGAGGTGGACGTCGGCGGTGTGCAGTAGTCGCAGCATCCGCTCGGGCTGGCCTCCTGTCCCGTCCACGGGAGACTGATGAGGGCGGAGTGGCTCACCCGACGCCGGACCGTCCGACGCGTGTCCGCCACGTTCACTCTCGCATGGCATTGTGACAGGTCGGGTGTCACGCGAAAACGATCGGACCTCGTTCGGCGGTGCCTGCCGGGAAGCGTCGCGACGGCTTCGCGGGCTGCTTCCGCTCCGAGATATCACGAGCATCGATACCCGCGGGACTGGGAGGCGGAGAGGCCGTGCGCCACCCCTGGAAACGTGCAGGGGCAGCTCGAACGGCCTTCTCCGTAGTCGTTCCGGCCGGCTTGCCCCTCTCCAACCGGCGTCTGTATCGATCGCGGTGATATTCGACGCCGGAACGGGCGCGGCGAGGCCTCAGCGGCTGCCGGCGGCTGCAAGGCCCAATTCCGGGCATCGGTGTATGGTCGAAGGGTCATCAACCCGTGCGCCCGACACAGGGACTCCATAGCGGCACCTGGTACGCGGCGCCGGCTTCCGACCCGACGCTTTCGCACCTTCCCATTCGCCATGGTGGCCGCCCTGATCGGGCCCTCGGGCCAGACACCGCGCCCAGAGGAGAGGAAGGCTTCGTGACCTACGTTGATCGAACGTTGACCTGCGTCGACTGCGGGGTGGAATTCATCCACTCGGCCGCCGATCAGGAGTACTACGTCCAGAAGGGGTTCGCGTCGGATCCCAAGCGCTGCGCGAGCTGTCGTGCCAGTCGCCGGGCCAGTCGGGATGCCGGTTACGACGTTCGGGACATCGGTGGGCCGCGCGGCTACGAGCGCGGCGACGACCGCGTGGCCCGCGAGTACTTCGCCGTGATCTGCTCCTCGTGCGGCAACCAGGCACAGGTGCCGTTCAAGCCTCGGATGGATCGCCCCGTCTACTGCTCCGATTGCTTCCGCCAGGTCAAGCCCGACTGATGCTCACCTGACCGACCGCGGTCGAGCGTGGTGGCCCAGGCCCACGCTCCCGCTTCTCTGGCACCGACGCCCCGGCCGACGGCCGGGGCGTCGCGATTCCACGCGCGGACGGGCGGGACGCGCCTGCCGACCTACAGCCGGAACACCTCGCCGCGGCGGAACCGCTCGCGGCGGCGGCCGTGCCAGACCGTCACCCGGCCGGCTCCCTGGACCTGCCACGACCCATCTCGGCCCACCGCCGCGGTGTCCTCGTCGATGCCGAGCGTCACGAAATGGCGCGGTGCCTGCAGCACGAACATCGCCGACAGGGCCTCGGGCCACGCGTCGTAGTGCGGGATGACCGTCACCGCCGGGATGAGGTCTAGGCTGTCCTGCCAGCGGAGCGGCCAGAGCAGTCGCCGCATCCGGAAGTCGAAGTGCCTCGCGGCGAGGATCATCGCCCCAGCCGAGCAGCCGACCAATGCGGCGCCGCGCTCGTGGGCCGCCACGATCGCCGCACCGACCCGCGTCCCGAGGAGGCTCTCGGTCAGGTGTCCCGGCTTGCCGCCCGAGAGGTAGACGAGATCGGCCTCGCCGATCGCCTGGGCATGGGCCTCGTCGTCGGCATCGAGACGGTCGCGGACGAGCACCGGCTCGACCTCGGCCCCGAGCGCGCTGAAGTGCTCGGCGCCCATCGCCGCCCAGCGCCGGAAGACCGTCTCGCCGTCGGGCCAGGAAGCGGTCGGCAGGATCGCGACGCGTGGCCGCGACCGGCCGCTGGAGGCCAGCAGGCCGGCGTCGACCTCAGCCATCACCGGCAGGAACTCGCCGGACCCGACGAGCGCGATCGGTCCCGGTCCCGGCATGCGCGAGAGCATATCCGTGCCTGTGCGACACTGCCGGGCACATGACACGCGCCCAACGGTGGACGCTGCTCGCGGCCATCGTCGCCTCCGGGATCGTCTTCCTGGACAGCACAATCGTGAACCTGGCCCTGAAGCGAATGGGCGAAGAGCTTCCGCGGTTGACGTCGATCGGCGTCCTGGAAGGGCAGGCCTACGTCGGCAGCGGGTATCTCGCGGTGCTGGCCGCCCTCCTGATCATCGCCGGCGCACTCGCCGATCGATACGGGCGCCGCCTCGTCTTCGTCCTCGGGCTTGGATCATTCGGCCTGATCTCGGTCCTGTGCGGGATCGCGCCCTCCCTCGAGTTCCTGATCGTCGCCCGGCTGCTGCAGGGAGCCGCCGGGGCCCTGCTCGTCCCCGGATCGCTCGCGATCATCTCGGCCGCCTTCAGCGGGGCGGACCGCGGACGCGCCTTCGGGTTGTGGGCGGCATCGACCTCTGCGCTCACGCTCCTCGGCCCGATCTTCGGCGGGCTGATCGTCGACAACCTGACCTGGCGCCTGGCCTTCCTGATCAACGTCCCACTCGTCGCGATCGCGCTCTGGGCGGCTTTCCGGCACGTCGAGGAATCGCGGGATCCGGACGCGTCCGGGCACTTCGACTGGATCGGCTCGGTCGTCGGCGCGCTCGCCGTCGGTGGCCTGTCATTCGGTGCGATCCACGGCCAGGAGACCTCCTGGTCCGACTCGACCGCCTTCGTGGCGCTCGGGATCGGGGCGGTCTGCCTCGTCCTGTTCCCGATCCTGATGGCCACGCGGCCGCACCCGCTCGTGCCGCTGTCACTGTTCCGGATCCGCGAGTTCGCCTCGATCAACCTGGCAACCTTCCTCGTCTATGGCGCGCTCTACGTCTCCTTCACGTTCACGGCCCTGCTCTATCAGGGCACGCTCGGCTACAGCGCGACGGGCGCGGCGATCATCGGCCTTCCGTCGGGGATCCTGATCGCGTCGCTCTCGGCACGCGTCGGCGGCCTGACCGGCCGCTTCGGATCACGCATCTTCCTCGTCGTCGGACCGCTCGTCGTCGCCGCCGGCCAGCTGTGGCTGGCGCGCATCCCGGCCTCGACGCAGCCGTGGCTTGCCGAGCTGGGCCGACCCATGACCCTGATCCCGCCGGTCGATGCCCTGATCGACGTCCTGCCGGCGAACATCGCGTTCGGGGTCGGGATGGGAATGGTCGTCGCGCCGCTGACGAGCACGCTGATGAGCTCGATCCCGGCCCGGAATTCCGGCCTCGGCTCGGCGATCAACAATGCCCTGTCGCGGGTCGGGCAGCCGCTCCTCGGGGCGGTGATCTTCATCGCGATCACGTCGTCCTTCTACAGCAGCCTGGCCAGCCGGGCGCCGGGACTGGCGACGAACGATCCCGCCGTCCGAGCCGCGTTCACGCCGCTCAACCCGCCCAAGGCCGGAACGCCGCCGGACCAGGTCGCGGCGGCGAAGGCGGCCTCGGTCGACGCGTTCCACCTGGCCGCGCTCGTCTCGGCTGGGCTCCTGATCGCGGGAGCGGTCACGAGCTGGGTCGGTCTCCGCGCCGGGGTGAGCGCCGGTGCCCGGGCTCGGGAACCCGGATCGCAGGACGTGTCGCCGGTGGCCGGCGACTGAAGGCTCCCCGGCAGCCCACCCTGCGCCCGCCCCGACAACGACGAACCGGGCGGCCTTGGCGCCGCCCGGTCCAGGTTCTCGCGAAAGGACGTCAGGCCGGCGGACGCTGGTCCATGTCGTCGGGCGGTGGCGCCGCGGGCGGCGGCGGCGGCGACATCGGAGGCGCCGACGTCGGCTGGCTGGGCGGAGCCGGCGGCGGAGGGCTTGTCGGCGTTCCCGTGCCGGCGCCGAAGTTCGGCATCGCCGGCTTCACGATCTGGTATTCCTGCCACGCGCCCCAGAGCAGGACGGCCGCCCCGACGACCTCGAGGAGAAGCGCGATGATCCCGGCGCCATAGAAGCCGAGGATGCGCAATCCGGTCAGCACATCGAGCAGCGCCACGAGCGCGACGAGGCCGCTGATCGCGAGGATGATCAACGAGACGTCCGCGGGCCAGTTGACCTTCATGTTCGGGGCGTACTTGATGTACAGGATCGCGATGACGGCAATCGCAAGGATCAGGGCCAGACTGTTCGCGCCGATCGTGTAGGTGATCAGGCTGACGATCCAGGAGAGGACGACGAGACCCGCTCCGATCGCCGACAGCCGCTCGCGCGGGTTGAACTGGTTCCAGATCGCCACGGGCATGCCTCCTGTGCCGGGAGCCTGCATGCGTCCCACGTCTTCCCGGTCGGCGCCTAGCGTACGCACCTCGACAAGCCCGCGCACGCCGATTCGCAGCACCCCGACCGCGCAGGCTCCATCCTTCGCTCGTGACCGCGCCACGCGACTGGGACGCCGCGACCTACGACCGCGTCGCCGACCCGCAGACGCGCTGGGGAACGGCGGTACTCGATCGCCTGCCGCTCGCCGGCGACGAGACCGCCCTCGACGCCGGATGCGGCACCGGCCGGGTCACCGAGCAGCTCGCGGAGCGCCTGCCTCGCGGCCGGGTCGTGGCGCTCGACGGCTCGCCATCGATGGTCGACGAGGCGCGACGTCGGCTCGCCCGCTTCGGGGACCGGGTCGACTACGTCGTGGCGGACCTTGGGAGACCGTTCGACCGGCCAGGTGGGCAGTCGGTCGACGCCATCCTGTCGACGGCGACCTTCCACTGGATCGCCGATCACGACGCCCTCTTCCGGAACCTCGCCCGCGTCCTCCGGCCAGGCGGCCGTCTGGTCGCCCAGTGCGGCGGCGCGGGCAACATCGCCTCCGTCCTCGCGGTGCTGGCGACCGTCGGTGACGGCTGGCTGGGCGACAAGAACTTCGCCACACCGGAGGAGACGGCCGACCGGCTGCGGGCCGCAGGCTTCGTGGACGTCGAGACGTGGCTGCAACCGGAGCCGACCCGCTTCGAGCCCGGCGATTCGTTCGAGACCTTCCTGCGAACGGTCATCCTCGGCGGCCACATCGCCCGCCTGCCGGCGGACGAGCGAGACGGCTTCGTTCATGAGGTCGCGAGCCGGCTGCCCGAGCCGGTGATCGACTATGTCCGCCTGAACATCGTTGCCCGGCGCGCCTGAGCCCCCGTCGCTCGGCGCGGCACGAGCCCCGTCGGCGACCGCCCTCAGCGCGTGACCCGGAACGGCTCGCCGTGGCCGGGGATGACGATGTCCGCGATCGCGAGGACCCGTGCCCGTTGCGCGTCCAGGATCGACTGGTCCGGCGCGTACGGGTCCTTCTCGGGCGTGCGGTCCTGCCGCCACCACAGATGGGTCAACGCGTACACGCCGTCGTCGGCGTGGATCACCAGCGTGGCGTCCTCCTCGGTGTGACCCGGCGTCAGCCACAGTTGCGTGTGGTCGGTCATCTGCCAGCCGTCCCCGCCGTGATCGAGCCACCAGTCGGCCTGGTAGCGGGCCCAGAAGTCGACGACCGTCGCGTTCGCGAATAGGCCCGCGTTCATCGTGTGATCCGGGTGGTGGTGGCTGAGGAAGACGTGCGTCACGTCGCCGGGCGAGATCCCGCGACTCGCCAGGGGGTCCACGATGAGCGCCTGCGAGGCGACCAGGCCCGGATCGGCGACGACGATCGCGGGGGCGTCCAGGATCAGGCTGATGCTGCTGCCGACGCGCTGCCCCTCGTCGCGGATGTAGCCGGGATGGATCAGCTCGACGGTCGTGGTCATTCGAGGAGCATAGGCACGCTCGTGGCTCGGGGTGAGTTCGAGGACGCCCACGTCCACTCGACGAATGACGTACTCGGATTGGCCACCCACGTCAGTGGGTTCGAGGCGCCGCCGGGTCGATGATCTCGTCAGGATCCCCGACAGAAGGGATCGGAAAGGAGATCAGACGTGAACTCGCTCACGACGATCGTCGTCCAGGCCCACATCGACGAGCTGCTCGCTGCCTCCGCAGCGGAGCGCTTCGCCAGGTCGGCAAAGTCCTCGAGCCCCCGCTCGAGCCGGATCGCCGGCGCCCTCCAGAGCGTCTGGTCGACCTTCGGCGGCCCGGCCGATCGGCCGGTCACCCCGACGCTCGCGGACTATCCCTACCGGGGCTGACCGCCGGCCCCTCGCTCCCTCCTCCAAAACGAACGCGTCCGTCCTCCGGCGGACGCGTTCGTCATTCCTGCGCCAGATCGGACGGTCGGTCGACGTCGAGGAGCGTGGCGCCGTCGGGGTCGAGCGGCCGCCACTCGGTCTCGTCGAGGATCCGGGTCGGGAACTGCTCGAACACACTCCGCAGTCGACGCTCGCCGTCGTCGACGAGGCGCCGCACCCGATCCGTCGCCGCCCCCGTCCGAAGCGCCGCCGGGAGAGGCACGAGCGTGCCACGGGATGCGAGAACAGCCGCGTTGACCTGATCCGGTGCGGCGAGGAGGGCGCGGATGAGCGCCGCGAGGACCGACGGCCGAACCGACGGCATGTCACCACCGACGACGATGACGATCGGTTCGGCGGCCGCCTCGAGCCCGCTGCGGAGCCCGACGAGGGGTCCGCCGAAGGCCGCGGGATCGACGACCCTCCGGACGGGGATGCGGGCCTCCGGCAGCGGCCGATCGTCATCCGGCGCGCAGACCACGATCACCTCCGTCGCGCCCTCGGCGACCGACTCGACGGCGTGCTCGAGCAGGCTCTTGCCGGAGATCTCGGCGCGGAGCTTGTCGGACCCGAACCGGCTCGATCGGCCGCCGGCGAGGACGATCCCGGTCACGCCCGGGAGCGGCCGCTCGGTTCGTCGCGCGGTCATCAGCGAGCCAGCGGAGCTCGCGGTCCCGGGACGTGTCCGGCGGGCGTCCGGCGGAGGATCCCCCGACGGTCGAGGTCCTCGAGGATCGCCATCACGTACTTCCGGCTCGTCCCGGTCGCGTCCCGGTAGGCCGCCGGCGTCAGCGGCGCTGCGCCGGCCATCGCCAGCGCTCGACCGGCCAGGTCCCGATAGGTGGGAAACGCCCAGGCCAGGTCGTCGTCCAGGCGAACGATCCGGCTGGCGCGCTCGAGGGCCCGGATGCCCTCGGGCGGGCAGCCGGCCTCCTCGGCAGCGGCGCTCAGCCCCGGCGGCGCGACCGTCGCGAGGAGATCGACCAGGCGGTCCATCGCCGCGAGAGCTTCGGGTCCGGGCTCGAGCGACTCCGACCGCGGCCGGCCGGCGATCCGGATCCGATCGCCATCGCGGACGAGACGGCCGCGGCGGAGCAGGTCGTCGAGCCGCTCCGTCGCCAGGCGGACCGCCGACGACCCGCCGACGCCGGTCCGAC
>VBFG01000103.1 GCA_005882635.1 Chloroflexota bacterium
CAGCTCCACGTCACGCAGGTCGAAGCCGCCGTCGCCTCGCTTGTCGAGGACCTCCAGCACGCCGATCACGCCGTCGTCGTCGGCCAGCGGGAGGGCGATGAGCGAGCGCGGCACGTAGCCGGTCCGCTCCGCGGTGGCCCGGCCGAACCGTGCGTCCGCGGCGACGTCCGACAGGGCGATTGCCTGGCCGGTCGAGAAGACGTAGCCGGCGACACCCTCGGTCGGCTCGATCGAGACACCGACCACGCCCTGGCCCTGCTCGCCGGCCGCGACCTCGAAGACGAGCCGGTCCACCGTCGGGTCGTACAGGGCGATCGATGCCGCCTCGGCGCCGAACAGCGTCGCGGTCGTCTCGACGATCGAGCGGAGGACCGCAGCCCCGGCCGGCAGCGTCAGGCGCCGGGCCGCCTCGACCCTCAGGGCGAGGGCTCGAAGCGCCTCCGCCAGGTCGACGTCGGGGCCGCCGTCGGGCGCGTCGCCGCCCGCGCCGCCAGGTGATCGCCCGGACGGCCCGCTCACCGGTCGATGGTCTGGGCCAGCCGCTCGGCGTCGAGGACCACGAGCTGGTCGCGCTCGAGCCGGACGAGACGCTGCTCGCCGAGATCGGCCAGGAGGCGGTTCACGGACTGGCGCGAGCCGCCGATCATCCCGGCGAGCTCCGACTGGGTGTACGGCCACGAGATCGTGACGGTCCCATCGGCCCGCTTCGACCCCGAGCTCTCGGCGAGCCGGAGGATCCGCGACGCGAGCCGGCCCGGCAGGTCGAGGAAGTGGAGGTCCTCGACGTGGCCGGTCAACCGCCGCATCTCCGTCGCGAGCGACGCCAGGAGCGCCCGCCGCAGCCCCGCATCGGAGTCGATCAGGGCGAGGAAGGCATCGCGATGGAGGACGAATGTCTCGGTGGCCTCGACCGCCACGATCGTCGCGGAATGCGGTGCCCCGTCGAGGATCGCCAGCTCGCCGAAGAACTCGCCGGGACCCAGGATGGCCACGATCGCCGGCTCGGCGCTCTCGTCGCTCGGCAGGACGACCTTGACCGATCCGCTCGACAGGACGAACAAGGCGTCACCCGGATCGCCCTGGTGGAAGATCGTCTCGCCGCGCCGGAACCGGCGCACCCGCAGGACGCGGACGAGCATCTCGATCGCCTCGTCGTCGGCCGCCCCGAACAGGCCGCACGTCCGCAGGGCCTCGCCGACCAACCGTTCGCCGACCGCCATGCTGGTCGATCCTCCGGGGCGTCTCACGGCTCCGCCACGCAACCGCGGCGCGAGGCCATCGTACCGGTGCCGAGGCGGATCACGCGGCAGCCCGTCGTATCCTCCGCCCGTGGACACGGTTCGCTGCCCATCGTGCGGTGAGGAGAACCCGGCGAAGTTCCGCCTCTGCGGGTTCTGCGGGACGTCGCTCACGCCCGCCCCGGAGACGGTCCGTTGCGCCAACTGCGGCGAGGAGAACCCGGCCAAGTTCCGGCTGTGCGGGTTCTGCGGCACGCCGCTCGCGGCGACGAGCCTGACCCCGGCTGCACCGGCTCCCGCGGAAGGCGCGGTCGCGGCCGGCCGGCCGTCGACGGCGGCCGCGGTCGCCGAGTCGGTCGTCCTGCCGCCGTCCGAGGTCCGCAAGTTCGTGACCCTCGTCTTCACCGACCTCAAGGACTCGACGGCCCTGACGGGCTCGATCGACGCCGAGGCGATGAACGAGATCAAGGCTCGCTACTTCCGGACGATGGCCGTCGAGATCGAACGGCACGGCGGTAAGGTCGAGAAGAACATCGGCGACGCGATCATGGCCGTGTTCGGCCTGATCCGGGCCCACGAGGACGACGCGCTCCGTGCCGTCCGGGCAGCCTTCGGCATGCAGAAGGCGCTCGCGGCGCTGAACGAGGAGCTGTCCCGGGTCTACGGCGTTCAGATCACCAGCCGGACCGGGGTCAACACCGGCGAGATCGTCGCCAACACCGACCCGGACGCCGACCAGAACCTGGCGACCGGCGACGCGGTCAACGTCGCCGCCCGGCTCGAACAGAACGCGCCGGCCGGCGAGATCCTGATCGGCGAGGTCACCTACGAGCTCGTCCGCCGCCAGGTCGAGGTCGAGCGGCTCGACCTGACCCTCAAGGGCAAGCCGCAGCCCGTCCCCGCGTTCCGACTCGTCGACGTCCGCGACGCCGCCCCGTCGGCGATGGAGGCCCCGGCAGCCCCGTTCGTCGGGCGAGAGGCCGAGATGGATCGGCTGCTGGGTGCCTTCAAGGGGGTCCTCGAGAACCGGGACGCTCGTCTCGTGACCGTCGTCGGCGATGCCGGCGTCGGCAAGACCCGACTCATCGCCGACTTCATCCGGCGCGTCGCTGCCGAGTCGACCGTCCTCCGCGGCCGCTGCCTCGCTTACGGCGAAGGGATCACCTTCTGGCCGCTGGTCGAGATCGTCCGGTCCGCGGCCCGCATCGGCGAGGACGACTCGCCGGAGACCGCCCGCGGACGGATCGCGGCGCTCCTCCGGACCGACGACCCGGACCGGGAGGCCATCGTCGACCGGGTCGCGTCGGCCGTCGGCCTGTCGCCGTCCGCGCACCCCGTGGCCGAACTCTTCTGGGGGGCGCGCAAGCTCCTCGAGGCACAGGCGGCCCAGCGACCCCTCGTAATCGTCGTCGACGACATCCACTCCGCCGAGACGACGTTCCTGGAGCTGCTCGATCACGTCGTCGAATCCAGCCGCGACGTCCCGATCCTGATCGTCTGCTCGGCCCGACCGGAGCTCGCCGACGTCCACGGCGCGTGGCTCGACAGCGGCCGGGTCGAGCGGATCGACCTCACACCACTCGAGGCCGCGGACGTCGAGGCGATGATCGATCGACTGCTGGCGGGCTCGTCATTGGGGCCCGACACGCGACAACGCGTCGTCGCCGCGGCCGAGGGCAACCCGCTGTACGTCGAACAGATCGTCTCGATGCTGCTCGACCACGACGGCGGCGGCGAGGTCGTCATCCCGCCGACGATCTCGGCCCTGCTCGCGGCTCGCCTCGATGCCTTGTCTCGCCCGGAGCGTGCGGTCGTCGACCCGGCCGCGGTCATCGGTCTCGTCTTCGCCGGGGCGGCGATCGAGCATCTCGTCCCCGACGCGGTCCGGCCCGCGGTCGAGGACTACCTGGTCGCCCTCGATCGCAAGCAGTTCGTCCATCCGCTCGCGACCGACGGCGAGGAGGCGAGCTTCCGGTTCCACCACATCCTCGTCCGCGACGCGGCCTACCAGAGCCTCCTGAAGCGGGCCCGGGCGACGCTCCACGAGCGCTTCGTGGAATGGGCCGAGCCGGTCAACCGCGAGCGCGGCCGGGAGACACAGTTCGAGGAGATCCTCGGCTATCACCTCGAGCAGGCCGTCCGTTATCGATCCGAGCTCGGCCCGCTCGACGAGGCCGGGCAGGTCCTCGCCGGCCGAGCGGCCGACAAGCTCGGCTCAGCGGGACGTCGTGCCTTCGGACGGGGGGACCTGCCGGCGGCCGCCAACCTGTTGCGGCGGGCAACGGCACTGCTGCCCAAGGACGCCGACCTGCGGATCGAGCTGCTGATCGATCTCGCCTATGTCCTGATGGAGGATGGCGAATTCGACGGCATGCTCGAGGTCGTCACGGACGCGGCGAGTGCGGCCGAGCGGAACGGAGATGAGCGCCGCGCCCGTCATGCCGCGATCGCCCGCAGCAGTCACGCTCTGTTCGGCGGCGCCGAGAACGTCAACACGATCGGCGCGCTCGAGGAGGCCCTGGCGGCCATCGAATGGTTCGCGTCGGTCGACGACGTCTACGGCTCGACCCTCGCCTGGCGGCTCGTTGCGGCGATCCATGGGACCGCCGGGCGATACGAAGAGGCCGCCGAGGCGAACCAGCGGGTCATTGCCGCGGCGCGCCAGATCGGGGACACGCGGATGGCGGCCCGGGGAGCGATCGGGTATGCGATCTCATCGCTCCACGGCCCCACGCCCGTCGACGAAGCCCTCCGGCGCTGCGAGGAGCTCCGAAACGAGGTCGCCGGAGATCGAAAGGCCGAGGCCGTGATCCTGGGCGCCAGCGCCCTGCTTCGTGCCATGGGGGGCGAATTCGACGTCGCCCGGCGACAGGCCGCCGAGGGTCGAGCGATGCTCGTCGACCTTGGGCCGAGCGTCACGGCCTTCGCGACGTCGACCGAATCGGCGAGGATCGAGTTCCTGGCCGACGATCCTGCGCTGGCCGACGCGCAGCTGAGCCGCGACCTCGCGTCCCTCGAGGCGATCGGCGAGCACTATTACCGATCGACGGTCGCCGGTCTTCACGCGCGGGCGCGGTTCGCCTTGGGCGACGTCGACGGCGCCCTCGCGTCGGCCATTCTTTGTCGAACGCTGGCCGATCCTGATGACAGCGAGGCACAGATCCTGTGGCGGTCGACGGAGGCCAAGGTCCAGGCGCGGCGCGGCGACGCTGCGACCGCGGTGCGGCTCGCCTTGGAGGCGGTCGCCATTGCCGCGGGGACGGTCGACCTGGTCCTCCACGCGGACGCATTGAGGGACGCCGGCGAGGCGCACCTCGAGCTGGGCCGGACGGACGACGCTGGCCCACTCCTGCGCGAGGCCCTGACGCTCTACGAGCTCAAGGGCGCCTCGGCGGCAGCGGCGCTGGTCCGGCCGATCCTCGACCGCTTGGCCGCCCCGCTGGTCGGATAGCGGCGGCGGTCGCGGCTATCCCTTGTATGACCCGTTGTGGAACGTGTAGATCGTCGCCTGCTTCGTCTTGCTGTCCCAGGTGAAGCATGGCGCCCCTGACGCCGGGTCGGTCTTCGGGCAGGCGGTGACGAGCTCCTCCGCCTGGACGTTCGGCACCACGGACGTGTCCACGTAGCTGTGGACGAACGCCTTCGGCGTGCCCTTGTAGAACGTGATGATGACGGTGAACACGCTGGGGAACGTCTGGCCGTCGCCGACGGAGACCTCCGACCACTCGCCGACGAACCCGGTGCAGCTGATCGTTGTCGTCGGCGTGCACACGCCCGTCGCGTCCGGCCCGTCGTGGACCGTGGCCGGGACGCCCGCCGGCAGCTTGCCGAGCCTGGTCGCCTGAAGGTTCGAGGCGCTCACCAGCTGGAGGTTCGCAACCTCACCGTTCGCGGCGACCTCGAACCCGCCGGCATAGTCGGGATCCGCCCTCAGGGTCGACGTCGCGGTTCCCGCGTCCCAGGTATCCCCATGGCTCGTCCCGCCGTCGCTGGTGGGTGCGCCGTTCGACGACCACGTCCCGGTCGCGGTCGTCGTAGCGCCGCTTGGGGTGAAGGCCAGGTCGACGACGACGAGGTAGCCCGGCTTGATGTTGCGGAACGAACAGGCGAACGGCGTCGACTGGCTGCATGCGCCGCTGACGGTCACGCCATTGATGCGGGCACTTGCGTAGTAGACGCCTGCGGGATCGCTGCCGGTCGTTGTGACGGAAAGGAACAGCTGCGAGATCGTGCTCGTGTCGGTGTTGAGGTAGGTGGTCCGGAAGCCGGCAAGGTTGCCGGCGGAGTAGTGCGCCGGAAGCGGGTTCATGGTGACGGTTGCCAACGGAACGGTTGCGAGCGTGCTACCCGCCGTGAGCAGGGCCGTGGCGCCCACGAGGATGAGCGCTGCGGCGCCAGCGGCCGCCCTGCGCGAGACGAACGGAAACATGACTCTCCCTTTCCCCGGAACGCGCCCGGGCGATCCCGCGGCCCTTCGGCCCCCTTTGTTGACGGAAGCTGGCCTGAGCCTTTTGACCCCGATGGTCAGGCCAGTATCAGGTACCAACGTACCATCGGAAGGTCGTGTCCGACAGCGGCAGTGTCAACCCGGTGACGCCGCGCACCGGTTCCGCGATCGGTGGCGCCCTATGTTCGGGCGACCGGCCGCATCGGGTAGAGCCCCACGACGACCGGGCTACGCGGGTCGAGTGACAGCTCATAGCCGATCTCGCCACCCCGGAGCAGCTCGCCGAGGAGCGCTCCCTCGCGCGGCGGCAAGCCGACGAAGACCCGGCCACCGGCGAGCTCGACGAGGGTGACGTCATCCTCGCCGCCGTTGATCCCGAACCGCCGACGAAGCTCGTGCATCGGGACGTACGGGCGGCTCTTGATGAAGCGACGGAGCTGCGGCGCGGTGCATGAAGCGCCGGTGTCGATCGATCCGTTCCGGTCGACCTGCGCGGTGGTTTCGGCTGGATGAGGACCGGGCTCCGCGGCGATTTGAGCCTGAGGCTCGCGAGTGACGCCATCGGGCGGGGCCGCCGGATCGCGGTCTGGTCGCTCGAGTCGGGGCTCGGTCTCGGCGACGGCGCCGTCGACGAAGCCGCTGGGCGCCGCGGCGGCGTGGCCACTCGGGGCCACGGTTCCGGCCTCCGCCGATGCGCGCGGATAGGGGACCGGGCGGGCGTGGCCGGTCGGTCGATGGGGCCGCCCGCCGTGATGGCGCCGGCTCATCGGCGTTGTGCGACGGCGGGTCTGGCCCGCTCGTCGGGTTGGGCGGCGGCGAGGAATCGCCGCGGGAGGAACGAAATCATCGGTTCAGCCGTGATGGCGGGCCGGGGCAGGCCCGCTTCCCGGGATCATACCGCGGCCGGGCCGGCGCCCGGCCGTGTTGGCTGTCGCGCCTGGACGCCGATGGCTTTGTTGCCGGCTGCGGTCCTCGTTCACGCGCCTCGGAGTGCGCTCCCTCCGGTCCTCCCCGGCGCCGCGCCCTCGGCGCCCACGCGCGACGAACGCAGTTGGCGAGCTCGCGCGACTGGGTCGACTAGCCCGAAACGACGCGGAGCTCGCGCGGCTCGTTGTTCAGCACGATCGGGCCGTCCGGACCGCAGACGACGATGTCCTCGATCCGGGCGCCGAAGCGACCCGGCACGTAGATGCCCGGCTCGATGCTGAACGCCATTCCGGCGGCAAGTGGCTGGCGATTCCCGGCAACGACGTACGGCTCCTCGTGGCCCTCGAGCCCGATGCCGTGCCCCGTCCGGTGGAAGAAGTTCTCGCCGTAGCCCTCGCCGTCGATGATGTCGCGGGCGGTTCGGTCGATCGCCTCGGCGGCGACCCCGGGCCGAACGGCCACGGTCGCGGCGTTGTGGGCCGCGAGGAGCACCGCGAAGAGGTGACGGAAATCCTCCGTCGGGCCCTTGGCGTCGTCGGCACCCGTGACCCACAGCGTCCGGGTCGTGTCGCTGTTGTAGCCACCGAGCGTGCCGCCGATGTCGAGCACGATTGGCTCGCCGGGCTGGATCACCCGATCGGACGGCTGGTGGTGGGGCGACGCGGCATTCGGCCCGGACGCGACGATCGCGAACTGGGCCAGCTCGTGGCCCTCGGCTCGGAGCCGATCCCGCACCTCGGCGGCGACGTCCATTTCGGTCCGTCCGACGAGCGGTCCCGACGCGATCTGGTCGACGACCCGATCCGCGGCGGCCCCGGCCAGCCGCAGCAGCTCGATCTCGTCCTGATCCTTGATCATCCGGAGCTCGCGGAGGATCGGGTTCATTGACAGCCAGCGGACGCCGCGGCGGCGCTCCTGGAAGTGGAGCAGGTGCATCGCCCACATCCGGTCGGAGACCAGGATGTCGACGTCGCCGTCGTCGCGATCGTCGAACCGGTCGAGCACGGCGACGTACGGGTCGTCGGTCTCCTCCCAGGTCTCGATCCGGAGGTCCGGCCGGACGCCGGCCCGGGCTGCGTCGAGCTCGAGCCGGGGAACGAACAGGACCGGCTCCGACGACGGCCCACCGATCGTCAGGCAGGTCAGGCGCTCGAGCGGCACAGCCTGATAGCCGGTCAGGTATTCGAGGTCGGGACCGACGCCGACGATCGCCCCATCGAGCCCGTCGTGGCCGAGCATGTCCGCGAGCCTGGCCATACGCTCGACGTGGCGCTCGGCCGGAACAATCGGACGACTGGCGGCTGCCGTGCTCACTGTGTGGTTGCCGTCTTGGGCGCAGTCGCCTCCAGCCAGCGGCCGATCGTCGCCGGCCCGTCCTCGAACAGCTTGCGGTACGCGAGGACCTTCTCGGCGCCGGCGACGAACGCCCGCTTCCGCAGGGCGACGTCATCGTGCGGGCCGACGGCCAGCACGCGTGCCCCTGCCGACCGTGCGCGCTCCACGGCTGCCACCGGGTCATAGGCATGGGCGGTCAGGTCGACGATCACGTAGCCCGCACCGACGAGCGCCTTGTCGAGCTCCGGAGTCGTCTTCGCCCGGGCGGGCTCGCCGCCGGCCGCCTCGACGGCCCGGGCGAGGCGGTCTGCCCACACGAGGTCCTGGGCGAGGATCGCGATCCGGGGGCGACTCACGGCGTGCGCCTCATCGCAGCGACTGGGCGAGGTGGTGGAAGACATCGCGGGCCGAGACGACGCCGGTCGGGCGGCCGTCCTCGACGATCGGGATGTGGCGGAACCCACCGACCGCCATCTTGTTGATCGCGACCGCGATCGTCTCGTCGTGGCGGAGGACGACGGGGTCGTGGGTCATCAGCGCGCCGATCGATCGGTCGGGCGGCGATGTTCCGGCGACCTTGAGGACCGCGTCGCGGTCGGTGAAGATGCCCACCAATCGGCCGCCGTCGACGACGAGGACGCAGTCGATGCCCTTGTCGTGCATCCGACGGATGGCCTCGTCGACGTCGGTCGAGGCGTCGACGATCTCGGGCGGGATGATTCCCAGGGCATCGAGATGCTCGCCGAGGAGCTGCCCGCGGAACCCGATCGCCGGCTCAGGGATGTCGCGACCCGCAAGGTCCGAACCGCAGTTGTCGCAGACGTCGGAGCCCAGGAGGTTCTCGTAGCCGCAGGTCGGGCAGCGCATCGGTCCCCTTCCCTACTCGACGGTCCACGTCTCGCCGCTGGCGAGGACGGCGGCAAGGTCACCCTCGCCGGAGGCGGCGACGGCGGCCGAGATCTGCTGCTGGATGAGCTGGTCGTGGGTCGGCCGCGGCACGGCCCGGAAGACGCCGACGGGCACCGGGAACTCCGGCCAGAACATCCTCGACAGCATCAGGGCGAGGTACGGCTCCTCGGCCGTTTCGTCGTGGACGAGGAGGTCGGCCTCGCTGACGCCGTTCTCGCCGATCGTGACGACCTCCGGGTGGAGGCCCCGCAACCGGATTCCCTTGTCGCGGTCCTTCCCGAAGGTCATCGGCTTGCCGTGCTCGAGGAGGAGCATCCGGTCCTCGCGGACCTCGCGGTCCGTGAAGTCGCGCCACGCCCCGTCGTTGAAGATGTTGCAGTTCTGGAGGACCTCGACGAACGTCGAGCCGTGGTGCAGTCCCGCCCGCTGGAGGGTGTGCTGGAGATGCTCCGTGTGGGTGTCGACGCTGCGGGCCACGAACGACGCCTCGGCGGCCAGCGCGACCGTCAGCGGCTGGATCGGCGTGTCGACCGTCCCGGCCGGCGTCGACTTCGTCCGCTTGCCGAACTCCGACGTCGGCGAGGCCTGGCCCTTCGTCAGCCCGTAGATCCGGTTGTTGAACATCACCATCGTGATGTCGACGTTCCGGCGCATCGAGTGGAGGACGTGATTGCCGCCGATCGACAGCGCGTCGCCGTCGCCGGTGATCACCCAGACCATCAGGTCCGGCCTCGCCGCCTTGAGACCGGTGGCGAGCGTCGGAGCCCGGCCATGGATCGTGTGGAAGCCGTACGTGTTCATGTAGTACGGCAGCCGGCCGGAGCAGCCGATCCCGCTGATGAAGACGATCTTCTCCTTGGGCACGCCGAAGTCGGGCATCTGCTTCTGGGTCTGGGCGAGGATCGAGTAGTCGCCGCAGCCAGGGCACCAGCGGACCTCCTGGTCGGACACGAAGTCCTTCCGGGTGAGCTGGATGACCTCGGCGTTCTCCGGGCTCAGCGCCGGCTGCTCCTGGCCGTTCGTCGTGTTCGTCGTGTCGGTCATGTCAGTCGCCGACCCCCAGGATCTTCTCCGCCTGCTCGACGATCTCGGCGATCCGGAACGGTTTGCCGCGGACGCGGTTGTAGCCTTCGGCGTCGATCAGGAACTGGGCCCGGATCAGCATCAGGAGCTGGCCGAGGTTGACCTCCGGGATGAGCACCCGCCGGTAGCTCCGGAGGACCTTCTCGGTGTTCGACGGGAACGGGTTCAGGTGGCGGAGATGGGCGTGAGCGACGCTCCGGCCCTGGGCCTGCATCCGCTCGACGGCACTGCGGATCGCGCCGTAGGTCGACCCCCAGCCGAGGATCAGCAGGTCGCCACGGTCCGGGCCGAAGACCTCGATCTCGGGGACGTCGTCGGCGATCCGGGCGACCTTCGCCTGGCGGAGCAGCTGCATCCGATGATGGTTGTCGGGGTCGTAGCTGACGTTGCCGCTGATGTCGGCCTTCTCCAGCCCGCCGATCCGGTGCTCCAGGCCTGGAGTGCCGGGGACGGCCCACTTCCGGGCCAGCGTCTTCGGGTCGCGGTCGTACGGGTGGAACGTCTCCTTCTCCGTCCAGTTCCGGACCGAGATGTCCGGCAGGTCCTCGAGACTCGGGATCTTCCACGGCTCCGCCCCGGTCGCGAGGAACGCGTCGGACAGGTAGACGACCGGGGTCACGTACTTGAGGGCCAGCCGCCAGGCCTCGATCGCCAGGTCGAAGCACTCGCCGGGGGTCGCCGGGGCGACGACCGGGACCGGTGAATCGGAGTTCCGGCCGAACATCACCTGGAGCAGGTCGGCCTGCTCGGTCTTGGTCGGCATCCCGGTCGACGGTCCCGCGCGCTGGACGTCGATCACGACGAGCGGCAGCTCGACCATGACGGCCAGGCCGAGCGCCTCGGACTTCAGGGCGATGCCCGGTCCGGACGACGCGGTCAGACCGAGCGCGCCGCCGTAGCTCGCGCCGATCGCGGCGCCGATCGCGGCGATCTCGTCCTCGGCCTGGAACGTCTTGACCCCGAAGCTCTTGTAGCCCGACAGCTGGTGGAGGATGTCCGAGGCCGGCGTGATCGGGTACGAGCCATAGAAGAGCGGCCGTTTCGCGAGCTTCGACGCGGCGAGCATCCCGAGCGCCGTCGCCTCGTTGCCCGTGATGTTCCGGTACGTGCCGGGCGCCAGGTGGGCGGGCGCGACGCGGTAGTGGGTGTGGAAGATCTCGGTCGTCTCGCCGAACGCGTAGCCCGCCTTCAGCGCCCGGGTGTTTGCCTCGGCGATGACCGGTCGCTTGCCGAACTTGTCGTCGATCCAGCGAACCGTGCCGTCGTAGTCGCGCCCGTAGAGCCAGAACATGATCCCGAGGGCGAAGAAGTTCTTCGTGAGGTCCTTCTGCTTCGACGTCATGTCGAGTCCGTCGAGGGACCGCTCGTTGAGCGTCGAGATCGGGATCTCGAAGAGCGCGTACTGCTTGAGGGAGCCGTCGGTCAGCGGGTTCGCGGCGTAGCCCGCCTTGCTCAGGTTCGCGGCCGTGAACGCGTCGCTGTTGACGATCAGGGCGCCGCCGGCCGGCAGGTCGCCAACGTTCGTCTTGAGTGCGGCCGGGTTCATCGCGACGAGGACGTCGGGCTCGTCGCCGGGGGTGTGGATGTCGGTCGAGCTGAAGCTGATCTGGAAGCCGGACACGCCGGGCAGGGACCCGGCCGGCGCGCGGATCTCGGCCGGGAAGTCGGGCAGCGTGCTGATGTCGTTGCCGTAGACCGCGGCCGTCCGGGTGAACTGCGTTCCGGTCAGCTGCATCCCGTCGCCGGAGTCGCCGGCGAAGCGGATCGTGACGCGATCGAGCTCCTGGGTCTGTGGCTCGATCTCCCGCGTCGTCGTCACCGGCTCGTCAGCCCCCTTCGGCTCGATGCATCGTCTGGTGCGGCCGCGGCGGGAGGTTGAGCAGCTCCTCCGGGAACGCCTCGGCGAGGTACTTGAGGACGTCCTGCGGCCGAATCACGCCCTGCAGCGTGTCGTCGTCATCGAGGAGCGGCACGTTCCGGTAGCGGCCCGTCTGCATGAGCTCGATCGCGTCGCGGACCGTCTCCTCGAGATGGAGGTGGTGCGGTCGGGTGGTCATCAGCGTCTCGACAGGTTGCGATAGGTCGATCGGCGGGACGTCGCCGCCGACCAGCCGGCCGAAGATGTCGCGCTCGGTCAGGACGCCCGTCAGCCGGCCGTCGGACCCGACGACGAACACAGAATCGCCCGTCCCCGACCGGCGGATCGCGGCGAGGCAGTCGGCCAGGGTCGTGCCCGGTGGAACGGTCACCGGAGCCTTCCGGCCGACCACCTGCAGTCGCTCGTCGAGGAGCGTCGGGACGCGGGCGGCAACGGCGCGTTCGGTCAGCTCGTTCACGCGGGCAAGTGTATCCACTTCGGTTCGACGGACCGGTCGACGAGGTCGCCGTCGCCGACCGGCGGGCGGCCCGCCGCGACTGCTAGCCTCGCGCGGTGGATCGCCGCCGGGCCCTCGGGATCGCGCTCGTCGTCGTGTCGGCGGCTGGTTTCGGGTCCGGGACGATCCTGTCGAAACCGATCTACGCGGCCGGTCTCGACTGGCTCCAGCTCCTCGCCTGGCGGTTCACGGTCGGCGCCGTCCTCGCCTGGGCCTGGGTCCTCGTGTCCGCGCGGCGACGGGCGGCGGTCGCCCGCCTCGCCGGGCGGCCGGCGCTCGCCGCGATCGGACTCGGCATCTGGTTCACGGGCAACGCGGGCACGTACTACGCCGGCCTCGAGACGGTCCCCGCGTCGTTGGCGGGGGTCCTCGTCTACATCTACCCGGCGACCGTGGCCGTCCTGTCGATCCGCTTCGCGACCCGCCTCGCCGGGCGCCGGCCGTGGATCGCCCTCGGCGTCGCGTTCGTCGGCGTCATCCTCGCGCTCGGCGGGATCCAGCTCGGGACGCCACCGCCGACGAGCGGGATCGTCCTCATCCTCGCGTCGCCGGTGATCTATGCCGGCTGGATCATCCTGTCGGCCCGCCTCGCCGGCGAGCGGTCCGATCGGCTGGCTCACGAGTCCGAGGGCGAGGGCGCCGACGATGCCGCGGCGGTCACGACGCTGATGATCACCGCGACCGCGGGAACGTTCGTCGCTGCGGCGCTGGCTTTCGGTCACCCGGTGGGTCCCGGGGCGATCCCGGGCGACGTCTGGCCGCTCCTGCTCGCGAACGGCTTCGGCAGCACGTTCCTCGCGATCCAGACGTTCTACGCCGGCGCCCGGCGGATCGGGGCGGCCCAGGCCGCGCTCGTGAGCACGATCGAGCCGCTGGTCATCGTGACCCTGGCCGCGATCGTCCTCCACGACGTCCTCGCCCCGATCCAGCTGGTCGGCGCGGCGCTGATCCTCGTCGGGGTCGTCGTGGCCCAGACGGGCGAGCGTCCGCGCGGCGCACCGGAGCCCGCCGCGCCGCTCGACGGCGCGCTGACGCCGGCGCCGGCCGGCCGGTCGGGACCAGCCGCCTGATCTCGGGCGGGGTCAGCCGCGAACCGCGGCGAAGAAGCGGTTTGCGCCGTCGGCGACGAACAACCCGTCCGACCCGATCCCGACGAACGTGAAGCCGAGCTCCAGATGGCGTGGGACCACGGCGGTGTCGTAGACGAGGATGCCGGCGGCCTTGCCGTGGGCGCGACAGGCGGCGACGACCCGGTCGAGGGCGGCGAGATAGTCGGGATGCTGGAACTGGCCCGGGATCCCGAGCGAGTGCGACAGGTCGGCCGGACCGACGAACAGGACGTCGACGCCGTCGAGGGCGGCGATCTCGTCGACCTCGCGCAGCCCGCCGGTCGACTCGATCTGGATGATCCCGACGACGCGTTCGTTCAGGCGCTTCACCTCGGGATGGGAGACGACGCCGAGACCGGCACCGCGGACCCGGGTCGCGACGCCGCGGATGCCGTCGGGCGGATAGCGCAGGAACGTGACGGCCTCGCGGGCCTGCTCGGCGCTCTCGAGGCGGGGGACCATGATCCCGCGGGCGCCCATGTCGAGGGCGCGCCCGACCTTGATCCGTTCGCCCGACTGCACCCGCACGAGGGCCGTCGAACCGCCGAGCTCGACCGCGCGGAGCAGGCCCGGCAGGTCCGCCTCGGTCCCGGCGCCGTGCTCGAGGTCGACGAGGAGCCAGTCGTAGCCGACCGCACCGGCGAGCTCCGCCGACGCCGTGGAGCCGAGGTCGAGGAACAGCCCGAACAGGGTCTCGCCGGCGAGCGTCCGGTCCCGGAAGGACCCGTCTGCGAGTCGCGCACGCGGATGCGTCTGACCTCGCCTGGCGCGCGTCAGAGGCCTCGCGCTGTCAGTCCGGGAACGCCTCCGGGCCTCGCTCCGCGAGCTCAGAGGCTTCCCGGGCGTGGTCCTCGGCCGGCAGCCAGCTGTAGGGGTATTTCGGGTCGTCCAGGTCCATCGCCGCCTGTGTGACGTGGAGCGGGTGGAACGTGTCGACCATCACCGCCAGCTCCTCGGTCGCCTCCTTGCCGATCGACGCCTCGACCGTGCCCGGATGCGGGCCGTGGGGGATGCCAGCCGGGTGGACCGTGAACGACGCGATCTCCACGCCGCGCCGGCTCATGAAGTTGCCGGCGACGTAATAGATCACCTCGTCGCTGTTGATGTTCGAGTGGTTGTACGGCGCCGGGATCGCCAGGGGGTGGTAGTCGAACTTGCGCGGCACGAACGAGCAGACGACGAAATTCCGAGCCTGGAACGTCTGGTGGACCGGCGGCGGCTGGTGGACCCGGCCCGTGATCGGCTGGAAGTCGGCGATGTCGAAGCGGAACGGCCAGAGGTAGCCGTCCCAGCCGACCACGTCGAACGGGTGGTGGCGGTAGTGGTAGGCGGTGACCCGGTCGGCCGAGCGGACGTGGATGACGAACTCGCCCTCGGCGCCGTCCGGCTCTCGGAACTCGGGAGCGTGGAGGTCCCGCTGGCTGTACGGGGCGTGTTCGAGCAGCTGCCCGTAGTCGTTCCGATAGCGCTTCGGCGGCTCGATCTCCGACGGCGCCTCGAGGTACAGGATCCGATGCGGGCTCGCCTCGTCCGCGTCCAGCCGCCAGGTCGTGCCGATCGGGAGGACGAGGTAGTCGCCCGGGCCATAGGCGAGGTCGCCGAAGACGGTCCGGCACACGCCGCGGCCCTCGTGGACGAAGAGCATCTCGTCGGCGATGCCGTTCCGGTAGAACTGGCCCTCGGGCATCGCCTCCGCCGGACGGACGACGCCGAAGATGACGTCGTTGTTGAAGTACAGAGGGACCCGGCCGCTCACGACGTCGCCGCGCGGCTCGAGCCCGCCGGTCTTCGTCAGGCGATGACGGTGGAGGCCGTCGTCGGCCGCCTCGAGCCGGATCGGTCGGACGGGCTCGATCCGGTGCGTCCGCGTCGGCGGGGTGAGGTGATAGAGGAGCGAGCTCCGCCCGGTGAAGCCCTCGACCCCGAACAGCTCCTCGGCGTAGAGGCTCCCGTCCGGGGCGCGGTGCTGGGTGTGGCGCTGGCGCGGGATGCTGCCCCTGGCAACGTAGTACATGCCGAACTGGCCTCCTCGGTCGAGGAGGCCAGTCTAGGGCGATGACGTCCTTGGCCGCCCCGTCAGGTCCAGACGCCGACGCCCGGGCTTCGTCGCTCGAAGATGACGACGTCCCGCCAGCGGCCGGTCGCATCGCGCGACATCCGCTCGTGGACGCCGACCCGCCGGAAGCCGGCTCGCAGATGGAGCGCGAGGCTTGCGACGTTCTCGGCCTGGACGCCGGCCATCAGCGTCCAGACGCCGGCCGCCTCGGATGCCGGAATGAGGGTCTCGAGGAGGGCCCGGCCGACGCCGCGTCCGCGGGCTGCCTCCGCGACGTAGACACTCTCCCAGGCCACGCCGCGGTACGCCTCGCGGGACGAGTACGCCCCGAGCGCCGTCCAACCTGCCAGGACGTCGTCGAGCCGGGCGACGAACCGGCAGTCGCGGCGGTGGGTCGCGTTCCAGACCCGCCACTCCGGCACCGTCGTCTCGAACGTCGCGACGCCGGTCGCGATGCCCTCGCCGTAGATCGCGAGGACAGCCTCCGCGTCGCCCTCGGTCATCGGCTCAATGGTGATGACCGGCGCGCCGTGGCGGGCCGCCATCAGCCGCTCCGGCCTCGGGCGTCGACCGGCCAGTCGGCGACGGACCCGTCGGCGGCGACCACGACGACCGAGTCGACGAGGTCGATGACCGGGCAGATGTGGTTCGGGACGATGGCGACGACCTCGCCGATGACCGGGGCGGAGGCTCCCGGCGGAATGGTCACGACGCCGTGGTAGTCGTTCAGGCGGTCGATGACGAGGTCCGGATAGGCCGGGAAGGCGCCGAATCCCGTCAGCCAGTCGGCCCGGTCCTTCGTCAACATCTTGGCCCCGGCGTCGACGACGAGGCGGCCGTCCGCGACCGAGACAACCGTCGCCGCGACGGCGACGGCGCAGCCTTCGGCCGGGATCGCCCCCAGAACCCATTGCTGTCGATCGCCATAGGCGTATGTGCCGGCCCGCATCTCCGTCACGGCGCCTGCCGCGGCGGACAGCATGGTCGGCGTCGAGCCGGCACTGATCGTCGGGGTGTCGAACCCCTCTGATCGCAGGGCTGCCGCGGCCGCCGTGAGCGTCCGGACCTCGTCCGCGCCGGCATCGGCGGTCCCACCCGGGCGGTACCCGTGGCCACCATGCGAGAAGATCCCCGCGACCTCGAGCCCGGCGGTCTTCGCGGCGAGCGCGACTTCGGCGGCCGCGTCCGGCGAGCCCACGCCCGTCCGATGCAGCCCGGGATCGATCTCGACGAGGATCCGTAGGGGTCGACGCCCGCCGGCGACGGCGACGCCGAGCCGCTCGGCACCGGCGACCGAATCGACGCCGACGCTGAACGAGGCGACCGCTTCATGCAGCGCCCGGATTCGGGCTCCCTTCGCGGCGTCTGCCCACACGGGATAGGCGACGAACATGTCGGTCAGGCCGGCGGCGGCGAACACCTCGGCCTCGCCGAGTGTCCCGACCGTGATCCCGCGGGCCCCGGCCTCGAGCTGGAGCCGCGCGACGGACACGCTCTTGTGCGTCTTCGTGTGGGGCCGAACGGCGATCCCGCGCCGGTCCATCTCCCCTTGCAGCCGGGCGATGTTCCGTTCCACCCGGGCCAGATCGACCACGACGCGCGGCGTGTCCAGTGCTCCGGGGAGAGCCGGGAAGCTCAGGGCGTCGACCGTCGCCGATGGCGTCGTCGTCATGGGCGCCGCTCGGCGGGCCGCTCGACGATCGGCGTGCGGAGCTCGCCCAGACCCTCGACGCGGAGGACGACCTCGTCGCCCGGTTGGAGGTACCGGCCGAGCGTCGCGTCGCGGACCTCGAGGAGGCAGCCCGTCCCGACCGTCCCGGATCCCAGCAGGTCGCCCGGTCGGAGCTTCGCGTCCGCCGACGCCCGGGCCACCATCTCCCCGAAGGAGAACCGGGCGTCGGACCAGGCGCCGCGCGACGTCTCGTGACCGTTCACCTCGGCCGTCATGATGACATCGGGTCCGCGCGCCCCGGCCGCCCGCCGACCGGCGAGCTCGTCGGGGCTGACGAGCCACGGTCCGATCGTCGAGGCGAAGTCCTTGCCCTTGGCTGGGCCGAGGCGGACCACGGTCTCCTCGCGCTGGAGGTCACGGGCGGACCAGTCGTTGAAGATCGTGTAGCCGCCGATGGCCTCTTCGCCGCGGTTCGCCGGCAGGTCGGCGACGGGGGTATCGATGAGGGCCGCCACCTCCAGCTCGTAGTCGAGCTCCGTGGACGCCGCCGGGGCCCAGACCGGGTCGTCCGGGCCGCGGATCTCCGACACGTTGC
>VBFG01000171.1 GCA_005882635.1 Chloroflexota bacterium
CCGGATCGAGAGATCGCCGCTGGTCGAAGGCGAGCACGACAGCGATTGGTCTGAGATCGCGGTGACAACGTAGAGCTTGCTGCCGTCCCACAGCGTGTCCGCGGCGGACTTCGACCGCTCGTCGATCCGGACGCCCGTGTCGATCCAGGTCTGGGTGGCCCAGTCGAGCCGATGGATGTCGACGGCGCCGGCGGTGCTGCTGTACATGCTCGCCCACCAGATCCCGTCGTTGATCCAGAGCTTGCTCTGAGGCTCACGACCGGTCGGGGCGCTCCCGGAATAGGAGCCGTCCTGATAGCCGACGTCCGTGGCCGCGCCTGCGGGTCCGGCGGCAGGACCGAGCGACGCGCCGAGCAGAGCCGTGAGCGTCAGGAGCGTGCCGACACTGCGGCCGAACGGGCCGCCCCATCGACCGTTTGCGAGGCGCCTGTACCCCACCGCTATCGCCCTCGCTGCCTCGGATTGCCGACATCGAGCGGCAGCCCGACAGGAGATCGGCCGATTCACGGCCGGGTCACATGAACGATCTGACGGATGAAATCGGCTGGATTGATACCGCCCCACACAATACCTGACCAACCCGCACTGCGCGTCTCGCAAAGGTCGCGGACCCGTCGAGAACTTGGTGCGCGTGGGCACCAAGGCCGATCGTCTAGCGCCGAGACGCCGCAGGTCTGTCGATACCGAGCCAGCGATCCGTTGCCGAGACGGCGGTCGGCGCATCCCACGACCCGGGGATGGCGAGCCGGTCGACGCTCAGACCGTCGAAGCCATGTTGGAGGATGCCCCGTTCCGCGGACGCGGCGCGATCGATCGCGGTGATCCAGGCGCTCCCGCCGAGAAGCCCCAGCCGCGAGCGCTGCTCGCGGAGGAGGTCGGCCGCCCAGTCGACGGCCTCTTCCGTCGAGCCCGAGGCGACCTCCAGGTCCGACCCAGCCGCGTCCCGGTCGATGAGGACCAGCCGGGCAATCTGTCGGGCTTCAGGGTTCCAGCGCCAACCGAGCTCGCCCGCGTCGATCGCGAGCGATGGACGCACGTACCCGGCCGACAGGCTGGCCAGGACGGCCCGCAACCTGAGGCCGGCCCGCGCCTGGGGTCGGAGCCTTGCGTGGGACGACGGCGCTGTCCGAACCAGGTCGGGATAGAAGCGGAGCCACCGGGGAAACGGCCAGGCCGACCCATCCGAACCGACGAACACCTGATCGTCGCCGAGCACGTCCCTGCCCGCGGTCAACGCCCGCGCCGCGAGCGTGCTCTTGCCCGCCCGGGAACGCCCGAGCAGCAGGACCAGGCCATCGTCGAGGACGATCCCGGCCCCGGGCAGTAGCACGATGCCGCGCCGTGCCGCCGCGACCGACAGCAGCGGCTCGACGACGTAGCCCTGGACCAGGGATCTTGCGAACGACTTCGGCCAGCCACTGGTCTCGATTCGGGCCTCGAGCGGCGTCGCCGCGGGGTCGCCGGCATCCACCTGCCAGCGGACAGTCTTGTGGCCGCCTCGTCCGGGCGACACGGCAGGCTCGTCGGCGGTCGTCTGCGCCCCGCCCCCGTCGATCCGCCCGAAATTCACCGACAGATCGACCGGACCGGTGTCATCCACCTCCGCGGGGGCGTATTCCCGCCGGGCATGACGGATCGCCCCGGCGTCCCCGGTGACCCGGAGGCGAAGCCCACCTGCGAATTCGAACGCGGCGGAGCTCACCGATCAAAGGGCCGCAAGGATCGTGTCCGCGACCGGCCGCGGGTCCGTCGGAAACGGCGCGTCCATCGTGACGACCCGGGCATGTTCGAATGAGGCCCTCAGGATCGCCTCGTCGGCGGCGATCGCGCGATCCTGTGCTGCCGCGGGGCGGCTGGGCATCACATAGCCGGCGCGCTGGAGCAGCTCGAAGTAGTGACGTCGCTCGTACGCCGCGGAGCGGGCCAGGCGAGCCGCCACCTCGCCCGGGTCGGCCGGCCCGAGGGTGATGTCACCACCCGGCACCGTCCGGAGCGCGACCACGAGATGGATCGGGGCGGTCCGCGCCGGATCGTCGGTCTGGCCGTAGACCGCCCGAAGCTCGTCAATCTCGAGCGCCGCTCGATCGCCCAGCGCCATCGCCTGTCGGGCTCCATCGGACGCAAGCGCGGCGACCCGGCCCTGGGGTGATCGGCCGGCGAGGGGCTTCAGGACCAGCGACGCAAGGCCAGCTGCTGCGAACTGCGCTCGCGCCGGCTTGGTCAGCGACGAACGCAGGGTCGGCAGGTAACGAAGCACCCAGCGGCGGATGCCGATCGAGATCGGGAAGGCCGATGCCTGCCCATCGGGACCAAGCAGTGTCCATTTGTCGGACAGGAACGACGACCCACGCTCCATCAAGCCGAGCGCCGTCTCGGTCTTGCCGCTCTCGGACCAGCCCGCGACAACCACCGCGCCGCCGTCGATCGTGACGGTCGCCGCATGGACGGCCACCGCGCGACCCGACACCGCCAGGGCCACCTGCATCGCCGGCCGAACGGCCGTCGGGAAGACCCGCCGGAGCGGGAACCCGGGGTCGTGGTCGAAACGGATGGGCCCTGGTTCAAGGGCGTCGGGAATCGAGACCCGGCGCCCGTTGGAAAGGAGGAAGACGCGACGGCCGTCCGTGACGGTTGTGAGGTCGTCGATCGCCGGGCCCTGCTGCTCGACGATCGGGCCGTCGCCGTCGATGGAGGGATTCAAGACCACGTCGGCGAGTCGACCGTCGGGCGGTTCTGTCGACGACGGGAAGGGCGCCATCTGGCGACCGATGTATCGGACGCTGCGATCGTCGCCCTCGAGGCTCTGAATCAGGAGCCGCCCTGACAGGTCGAAAAATGGCATCCGCGAATGCTAGCGCCGGTCCCCCACGGGGCGGATGGGTCATCATGGGTCATCACCTGCCGGTCCGCTCGAGCCCCGTCTGGATGCGGCCGTCCCGCTCGACCGTCGCGAGCCAAGCGCGCGCCGAGGTGCCACGACCGTGACCGACGAGGAGATCTTCATCGTCAGCGACCTGCATCTCGGCGACGGCGAGGGCGAGGCCGCGGACAGGATCGTCGGGGACCGCGCCAGGCACTTCGCGTCGTTCGTCCGTTGGCTGGCCGAGAACGTGGGTCCCGCGACCCCCCGCCGCTTGGTCCTGCTCGGCGACACGCTCGACCTTCCCACGCACGCGTCGGGATCGGGCGTCGACGGGATTCGCCGTTGGGAGGGCGCCGCCGCAGCGGCTGTGGAGCGCATCGCTGATGCGCATCCGGCCCCGTTCGACGCGCTGTCCTCATTTGCCGTGAGCGGGGCCCGACTCGAGCTGCTCGCGGGCAACCACGACGTTGCCCTTCAGTTGCCGCCGGTACGCCAGGTGCTGCTGGATCGTCTCGGCGGCGACAGGGGCGCCGTGGGCTGGCATCCCTGGAGCCTTCACCTTCGCGGCTTGCTTTGGGCCGAACATGGAAGCCAGCACCACGACCTGCATGCCATTCCAGAGTGGCTGTCTCCGCCGGCGAGCCGGTCGACATGGGGCCTGCCCCCGGGGCGCGCGATCGAGGCCCTGTCTGTCGTCGCGGCTCGCGGTCGCGGCCCCAGTCGCCAGCTCGCTGCTGCGTCAGTTGCTGTCGCCACGGACGTGCTCGCCTCCGCCTTCGCCCGACCCGC
>VBFG01000172.1 GCA_005882635.1 Chloroflexota bacterium
GAGCTGACCTACCACCTCGACCTGTCGGGTGGCAACACCACGCCGAACACGACCTTCACCGCCCGCTGGCGGGTCGTCGGGACGGACGGCACCATCGTGGTCGGCCCCGCGCTGCGACGGGTCTACGCGGACGATCGCTTCGACTGGAAGACGCTCGACGGCAAGGTCGTCCGGGTCCACTGGACCCAGGGCGACCAGGCCTTCGGGAAGCGGGCCCTGAAGATCGGCGACGACGCGGTGGCCGCTGCGTCGAAGCTGCTCGGCGTGACGGAGACCGAGCCGATCGATCTCTTCGTCTACGCCGACGACCAGGCGTTCTACGACGCCCTGGGTCCCGCCACCCGCGAGAACGTCGGCGGCCAGGCTCATCCCGACACCCGGACCGTGTTCGCGTTGATCAAGCCGGGCGAGATCGACGCCGGCTGGGTCGAGATCGTGGTACCGCACGAGCTGACCCATGTCGTCTTCCAGACGGCGGTCGACAACCCGTACCACGACCCGCCGCACTGGCTGAACGAAGGGCAGGCGGTCTACCTCTCGGCGGGCTACGCCGACAGCGACCGGCAACAGGTCAGGGACGCTGCCCGCGACGGGACGATCATCCCGCTCGACGGGCTGGCCGGCGCGTTCCCCACGACGCGTGACCGGTTCTTCCTCGCCTACGCCGAGAGCGTCTCGGCGGTCGATCGGATCGTCCGGGTCAGCGGGCGCGAGGCGCTGGTGAAGCTGATCCGGTCGTACCACGACGGCGTGTCCGACGACGAGGCGTTCCAGGCGGCGGTCGGTCGGTCCCTGGCCGACTTCCAGGGCGACTGGCTCGCCGAGCTCGGGACGACGGCCCCCGGCAAGACCGGTCCCCGGCCGGCCCCGGCGGGCCCGTTGCCGGAGGGCTGGACGGGACCACAACCGAACCCGTCGTTCGAGGTGACCGGCTCGTTGCCGCCGCCGGCACCCGGTGCGCCTCGGCCGGGTCCGTCCAGCCCCGACCCGCTGGCGCGCTTCCTGATCCCGTCGTTCAGCGTCCTCGGCCTCGTCGTCCTGGTCGTCGTCCTCGTCGTGACGTCGCGCCGTGTCCGGCGCAACGGGGCCGCGGCCGTGGATGGGCCGCCGGCCGGTTGGAACCGGCTCTACGGTCGCCCGGCCGTCCCCGACGAGCCGCCTGACGGGTCCATCCCCTGGCACCTGCCCCGGCCGGACGATGACGACGAGGTCGGCGGCGGGCCCGAGGACGAGCCGCCCCTCGAGCCGCCACACTCCCAGCGATGAGCGCCATCGTCGGCCGCCTGAGAGGCATCCCCTCGTGGCAGGTCACGCTGGGTGTCGCGCTGCTCGCACTCGGCTTCCTGATCGCGGCCCAGCTGGCCGCCGAGGGCCCGCGGGTCCGCTATACGAGCCAGGAGCGGACGCCCCTCGTCGAGACGGCCCTGACGCTGCAGGCGACCCAGAGCGACTTGAAGGACCAGATCGTCAAGCTGCGCACGGCCATCGGCGACATCGAGGCCGACAGCGCCGGCTCGCAGGCAGCCCTGAAGTCGCTCAACGACCGACTCGAGCAGGCCCGGATCGCGGCCGGCTTGATCCCGCTCACCGGGACCGGCCTGGTCCTCAAGCTCCAGGACTCGAGCCGGCCGGTCCCGCCGGGAGGCAACGAGGCCGACTACCTCGTCAGCGCGGCCGACCTGCGGACGGTCGTCGACCAGCTCTGGCTCGCCGGCGCCGAGGCGATCGCGATCAACGACGAGCGGGTGACCACGTCGACCGCGATCATCGACATCGGTGGGGCCGTCCTGGTCAACACGGCCTATGTCGCCGGTCCGTACGACGTGAGCGCGATCGGGCCGACCGACCTGTTCGCCAGGGTCTCGACGCTGCCCGGGTTCCAGGAGTTCGTCGTGAACCGGGTCGGGTCGTTCGGGATCGACCTGTCCCGGGCCGAGCCACCGAGCGTCGACATTCCGGCGTTCGCCGGGTCGGTGACTCTGCAGCAGTCGCGGGCCGTGCCGTCGCCGACCGCCGAGCCGACGGCGGCACCGACCGCCACCGATCCCTCGACGGGGAGTCCACCGTGATCCGCCGCTGGACCGACCGCGGAGAGCCGCCGACCGCCCTCGGGATCCGCGACCGGCGGAGCCAGCTCACGATCGCCCTCGTCGCGTTCCTCCTCGGCGTGCTGGTCGTCGTCCAGCTCCGGAACCAGACCGGCGGCTCGGCGCTCCAGAACAAGTCGTCGCAGGACCTGACGAACCTCGTCGGCAGCCTCAACACCGAGAACGACCGCCTCCGCTCCGAGATCGCGGGCCTTCAGGTCCAGCTCGACGAGCTCCGAGCCGATCACGCGATCGGCGCCTCGTCCGTCGAGCAGATCCAGGCCGAGCTCGCGCGGATCAGCGCCTGGGCCGGCCTCGATCCGGTGGCCGGGAAGGGAGTCACGATCACCGTTTCCGGCGCGATCGACTCGACCGCCGTCGACGACCTCCTGAACGAGCTGCGCAACGCGGGCGCGGAGGCGATCGCGATCGAGGACATCCGGATCGTTGCCCGGACGGCGGTGAGCGGCGCACCGGGATCGCTCGACGTCGACGGCTTCCTGTTGCGCGACCCGTTCCACATCCGGGCGATCGGCAAGCCCGAGACGCTCGTCGGGTCGCTGACCCGGGCCGGCGGGATCATCGCCCAGCTCGCCGCGACGAACGCGGACGTCACGATCGACGTCCAGCCGACCGACGACCGGATGACGCTGCCAGCCTCGCGCCAGGACCTCGTCCCGGATCATGGCCATCCCCGCGTTTGATACCCTCGGCCGGATGACCGACCGCCCCGGGCCTCTCGTGCTGTACCTGGGTGACGTGGTGCGGCTCCGCCGGGCCCACCCGTGCGGCGGCGACACATGGCTGGTCGACCGCCTCGGCGCCGACATCGGCCTGCGCTGCCAGACCTGCGACCGCCACGTGCTCGTCGACCGGCGGACCGTCGAGCGGCGGCTGGCCGGATTCATCCGGCGCGGCGATCCCGTCCTCAGCGCCGCAGCGGCTCCGCGGCCCACCGTCCCGTGACGGCGGGCGGGGGCCAGCCCGCGGCCGTCGTATCGCCGCCCGGAGGCGCGCTCGACGTCTTCCGGAACCGGCCCTTCCTGCTCCTGTGGATCGCCCAGGCGGCGACCCAGATCGGCGGGAACATGGTCATCTTCGGGCTGACGGTCATCATCTCCAAGTCGACCGGGTCGGTCTCCGCGGTCAGCGCCCTGATCCTGACCTTCCTCCTGCCGGCGGTGCTGTTCTCGGCTCTCGCCGGCGTCTTCGTCGACCGCCTCGACCGGCGGTTGGTCCTCGTCCTCACGAACCTCCTCCGCGGCGTCGCGTTCGTCGCGATGTTCTTCGTCGGCAACCACCTCGGTCTGATCTACCTGCTGAACATCACGGTCTCGTCGATCACGGTGTTCTTCGCCCCGGCCGAGGCGGCCATGATCCCGATCGTCGTCCCGCGCCGGCAGCTCCTCTCCGCGAACGGGATCTTCACGCTCACCCTGAATGCGGCCTTCGCCCTCGGCTTCACCCTGATCGGGCCGCTCATCGTCAAGATCGCCGGCGCACCGGCCCTGATCGTCGTCGTCGCCCTGCTGTACTTCGTCGCGGCCGCCTTCTGCTGGACGTTGCCGCCGGCTCCGCCGAGCAGCCAGGCCATCGGGCGCCAGAGCGCCCGGGTCCGCGTCCGCGAGGCAGAGGACGCGATGGGTTCGGTCGTCCGCCAGCTCCGGGAAGGCCTCGCCTACATCCGGGACCACCGCGAGATCCGCTGGTCGCTGATCTACCTCGGCATCGCCGCGTCGCTGGTCGGGGTGCTCGGCGTCCTCGGCCCGAGCTTCGCCCAGAAGACCCTCGGACTCAGCTCGGAGGACTTCGTCGTCGTCGTCCTGCCCCTCGGCGTCGGCATCGTGATGGGCATCCTGCTCCTCAACGCCTACGGTCGGCTGATCCCGAGACGGCGGGTCATCGAGGGCGGCCTGATCGCCCTCGGTGCGCTCCTGTGCGCGATGGCGCTGTCCGGCCGGATCAGCGCCTTCCTCGGGACGTCGGTGACGCGGCCCGGGCTGCCCGACCTGTCGCTCCTGACCTCCCTCCTGTCGATCGTCGTCGCGGTCGCCTTCTTCGCCGGGGTCGCCTACGCGTCGGTCGCCATCCCGGCCCAGACCCAGCTCCAGGAGGACCTACCGGAGGACGTCCGCGGTCGCGTCTTCGGCGTCCTCAACATGCTCGTGTCGGTCGCGAGCTTCCTGCCGATCCTCGTCGTCGGCCCGATCGCCGACCTCCTCGGGACGACGCTCGTCCTCGTGGCGGTGTCGATCCTGATCGTGGCGTCGGGGGTCGCATCGATCTACCTGCGCGGGCCGCTCCGGCCCGTCGAGCGGGTGTCGCGGGCGAGCGTCGGGGGCCGCGGCGACCCGTTCGTGCGGGCACTCGGCGCCGAGATCTCGGGTCCCCAGGACTTCCTCGACGAGGAGGGCGAGCCGGTCGCGGCAGTCGACGAGCGCGCCATCGAAGAAGCCGCGGTCGCGGCTGCAGTCGTCCCGGCCGATCCGGACCGCGACGAGACGAAGCTGCTCGATCCCGAGGTCGAACCGGAGGTCACCCAGGAGCGCGACCGGGAGTCGACCACCCGCTCCGCAGGCTGAGCGCCATGACGCGCGTCGCCGTCGTCTTCACGGGGGGAACCATCAGCATGCGCCACGACGCGGCGGCGGGCGGCAACGTCCCCGTCCTCGGCGGCGCCGATCTCCTGGCCACCGTTCCCGCGCTCGGCGAGATCGCCGACCTCGTTGCGATCGATCGCGGCCTGACGCCGGCCAGCCACTTCGGGTTCGACGCTCTGTTCGACATCAGTCGGTCGGTCGAAGCGGCCATCGCCCGGGATGACGTCGACGGGGCCGTCGTCGTCCAGGGCACCGACACGATCGAGGAGACGGCCCTCTTCTACGACCTGCTCCACGTCGGACCGAAGCCGATCGTGGTGACCGGCGCAATGCGCTCGGCCAGCCAGCCCGGGTACGACGGCCCGCGGAACCTGACCGACGCGGTCCGGGTCGCGGCGTCGGCGGAGGCGGCCGGAGCGGACCTCGGCGTCGTCGTGGCCGTCGACGGCTCGATCGACGCCGCCGACGACGTGACGAAGACGCATGCCTCGGCCTTCGACACGTTCCGCAGCCTGAATCGCGGGTCGCTCGGAAGCGTGGAAGGTGGGCGCGTCCTCCTCCGCCAGGCCCGAGGTCCGCGCCGCCACGTCGCCGCGACTCGGGCGGCCGAGCGGGTCTTCCTCGTGACGGCGACGGTCGCGACCGACGGCACGCCGATCGACTCGTTGCGCTCCGCCGGCGCCGACGGCTTCGTCGTCGCCGCCACCGGCGCCGGGAACACGGATCCGGCGCTGCTCGCCGCCGCCGAGGCGGCCCTCGCTGAGGGCGTGCCGGTCGTCCTCGCGACGCGCTGTCCTGCCGGCGTCGCGGGCACGGGCTACGCCTTCCCGGGCGGCGGCGCGACGTGGCTCCGGGCGGGAGCCTTCCTAGCCGGCCACCTCACCGGGCCGAAGGCCCGGATCGCCCTCTCCCTCGGACTCGGTGCGGGCTTGCGTGGCGACGATCTGGCGTCGTTGCTGGCGGATCCGGCGCCGATCCACGATCACGACCGCTTCTGGGATCCCCGCTGATGCCGCTTGAGCTCCTGGTGAGCGGCGGCCGGATCGCGACGCTCGCCGGCGATCGTGGCTTCGGCTGGGTGGAGGCGGTGGGGATCACCGACGGGCGGGTTGCGTTCGCGGGCTCCGCGGTCGACCTCGAGACGCGGGCCGATCCGTTCACCCGACGGATCGAGCTCGACCCGGACGAGGTCGCGATCCCGGGCCTGACCGACGCGCACCTCCACCTGGCCGAGGGCGGATTGTCGGCGGATCGGGTCGACCTGACGGGGACCCGGTCCCTGGACGAAGGTCTCGAGGCGATCCGGGCGGCGGCCAGTGTGCTGGCCGCCTCGGAGACGTGGCTCGAGGGCCATGGCTGGCTCCGCGACCGGTGGGGCGTCTGGCCGACCGCCGACGACCTCGAACGCGCCGCTCCCGGGCGGCCCGTCGCGCTGTGGGCGCACGATCACCACGCCCTGTGGGTGAGCCACCGCGCCCTCCGGATCGCCGGCGTCGACGCGACGACGACCGACCCCGACGGCGGGATCATCCGACGTGACGAGTCCGGGGCGCCGACCGGCATCCTCCACGAGACGGCCGCTCGGCTGGTGATGCGCCACGTCCCGCCGCCGACGGCGGAACGCGCCGAGGCGGCGGTCGCGCGGCTCTCCCGCGAGCTCATCCGGCTGGGGGTCGTCGCCGTCCACGACCCGGGTGCGCTGTCGCTCCAGGAGGGGTTGGGGCCGGCCATCGCCGGCTACCGGGCGCTCGACGAGCGCGACGACCTGCCGATCCGCGTCCATGCCTCGATCCGGTCCGAGCAGCTTGCGGCCGCGATCACGGAGGGGCTGCGGAGCGGCGACCCGCTCGGGCCGCCCGGCGGGCGGGCCCGGTTCGGCTGGCTGAAGCTCTTCGCCGACGGCACGCTCGGGTCGCGGACCGCGGCCCTTCTGGAGCCGATCGAGCCCGAGCCGGGGCGGCCGCTCGCTGCCGGCACGGAGCGCGGCATCTGGCTCACTCCGCCGGACGAGGTCGCCGCCCTCGCCGCGAGGGCGGCCGCTGCCGGGATCGCCACGCAGGTCCACGCGATCGGCGATCGGGCCTGTCGGGCGACGCTCGACGCCCTCGAGGCCGTCTCGAGTCGGACGCCGCTCGTCCCCCGCCTCGAGCACATCCAGCTCCTCCATCCCGACGACCGACCGCGGTTCGCCCGGGCCGGCATCGGGGCGTCGATCCAGCCGATCCACGTCCGGTCCGACGCCGCCTCGGCTCGCCGACTGTGGGGCGACCGTGCGGAAACCCGCGGCTACCCGATGCGATCGCTCCTGGACGCCGGGGCGATCGTCGCGTTCGGGACCGATGCCCCGGTCGAGCCGATCGACCCCTGGCCGGGCCTGTCGATGGCGGTCACCCGGGTCGACGCCTCGTGGGGCGCCGACGCCAAGCCGTTCGGCCCGGACGAGCGGGTCACCCTCGAGCAGGCTCTCCGGGCGGCCTGCATCGCGCCGGCGGTCCTCGCGGCCGAGACCGACCGCGGCCGCCTCGTCACCGGCCAGCGCGCCGATCTCGTCGTCATCCCGGCCCGGGCCGTCAGCCATCCGGTCGAGCCGGGCGGCGCGTTGGCCACGGCGCGCCCGCGCCTCGTGATGATCGACGGGACGGTCCTCTTCGAGGCCTGACCAGCCTCAGCCCGGGACGAGGTCCTTGACCGCATCGGCGAACAGGCCGTTGAGGATCCGCGACGTCGACGGGAAGGCGTGGATCGTGTCGGCCAGGACCTCCACGGGCACGCGGGCACGGATCGCGAGGACGCATTCGTGGATCGCCGCCGACGCGTCGGGCGCCGCGATCGCGGCGCCGACCATCTCCCGCGTTTTCCGGTCGAACGTCAGCGTCACGTGCCCGATCTTCTCCTCCAGCGCGTAGCCGCGGGACGACGTCGCGAACTCGGCCACGTACTCGACCGCGTCGATGCCGGCGGCCCTGGCCTGGTCCAGGGTGAGGCCGACCGACGCCGCCTCGGGATCGGTGTAGGTCGCCCGCGGCAGGGCCCGGTAGTCGGGGTGGACGTCGAGGCCGAGGGCCATCCGGACGGCCAGCTCGCCCTGGTAGTGGGCCTGATGGGTGTGCAGCTCGGGACCGGCCGGGTCGCCGATCGCCCACAGCCCGTCGCCGATGCGGAGGCGACCATCGCGCGGGATCGCGACCCGTTCGCTCGTGTCGATCCCGTAATGCTCGAGGCCCAGATCGTCGAGCGGGAACGATCGCCCGACCGCGAGCAGGATCGCGTGACCCTCCGCCGCAGAGCCGTCGTCGAGGTCGATCACGTCGGCGCCGTCGGTCCCGGCGCCGGCACGGGCGCCCGTGGCGCGGACGCCGAGCCGGACATCCACGCCGTCACGGCGCAGGAGCTGGGCGACCGCCTCGGAGTTGCGGGGATGCTCGGTCGGCATCAGGCGGTCGCCGGACTGGACGATCGTGACCGGGACGCCGAAGCGGACGTAGACCTGCGACAGCTCGCAGCCGGTCGGCCCGCCGCCCAGGACGACGAGGCTCTTCGGCAGCTCGCGGGCGAGGGTCGCCTGGCGGTTCGTCCACATCCGGACGCCGTCGAGGCCCGGCAGGGGTGGGATCTTCGAGGTCGAGCCGACCGCGACCATGATCTCCCGAGCGTGGATCTCGTGGACCTTGGCGTCGTGGCGGATCTCGACATGTCCGCGGCCCGAGATCCTGGCGTGGGACGAGTCGTCGGGCTCCTCGGCGTCAGCGGGCCGGTTGACCATGAAGTCGCGGGCCTTCGACGCCCGCTCCCACGAATACGCGGCCGGGTTCGCGGCGTGCTCGTCGGCACCGTGGAGGAGCGACTTCGACGGGAGGCAACCGATGTGCGGGCAGCTGCCGCCGAACCACAGCCGATCGATGATCGCGACGCTGGCGCCGCGCGATCGGGCCTCGTGGGCGGCGGCCTCACCGGCCGGACCGGCGCCGATGATGACGAAGTCGAAGTCTTCCATGGTCGTCAGTCTCGCCGTTCGGCGGTGACGCTGCGTTGACGAACCGCCTCGTAGAGCAGCACGGCGGCAGCGATCGAGACGTTGAGGCTG
>VBFG01000104.1 GCA_005882635.1 Chloroflexota bacterium
AAGCGGTTCTGGCTGTTGATGTTCGCGGCCGTCGTCGGGGCAGACACGACGAGGAGCAAGCCGAGGCTCGCGAGGAGAGCGAGGACGCGTCGGGCCATGAGCCGGACCTCCATCTGCTGAGACGGTTTGAGCCGCGGGGAGAACGGCCAACCGGAGCAGGTACTGATACGGCGTCCAGCCGCGGCCAGTTTTCTCGGGCGGGCGTCAGTGCGGTGACGGGGAGCCGAACGGGAACAGCGGCCCGATCGGCCCGAACGACGGCAGCAGGGCCTTGTGCGGCAGCTTCACGTCCGGGAACAGCAGGTCGTTGGTCAGCCGATCGAAGACGAGCGGCACCGTCTGGTCCGGTCGACGCGACCGGACGCAGGCACCGGAAGCCGGACCGAGGCGGCGGCCGGCGGCGGCTGGCGGAAGACATCGAACACGATGACGAGCCCGGCGACGGCCGCCGCCAGGACGGCGACGAAGAGGATTCGCATCGGTGCCGAGTCTGCCATCCGGCACGGCGAAACAGGCGGTCGATCGACGGCGATCAGCCGCCCCGATGACCCGACGGTTTCTCAGACCCTGGCTGGCTCCATCCGCTCGACGACGTCGGCCCGCCAGGCCGGCGCCTCGAACGGGTTGGCGAAGTACTCGGTCATCTTCGCGACCTTCCCGTCGCGAACCTCGCCGATCCCGATATAGCTGACCGGGATGCCGTCGCCGTAGTCGATCGTGCCCTCGATGACGAACATGTCGCCTCCGCCGAGCATCCGCTTGTAGCTGAACTTCGGGCTCGTGCCCGACATCTGCGGATAGCTCTCGGCCAGCTTCATCGACGCCGCCTTCGTCAGGCGCTCGCCGGACTGCGGCCATTCCTCGACGAAATCGTCGGTTCCGTATCTCTGGACCAGATCGGACAGCCGTCCGAAGTCACCGGACTTGAGGACCGCCTCGAAGTCGGCCTGCATTTGTTTCGTGTCGCCCATGGACGCACCACCCCTTCTTTGCTTGGACCGCCAGAGTGAACCTCTGTGCCGGCAACGGCAAGGGACTTATCCACCACCTGCCGCGTTACCGGCCCACGGAGACCTGGCCATCCACCCGGGGAGGTCGGTCACGTTCAGCAGCCGTGCGCTCTGGCAGGTCGAGCGGACGGCGACCTCGCGGCGGATCGCGCTGATGAAGCGGCGGTCGAAGTCGCCTCGTGGGAACGCGCGCATCACGCCTGGCCGGACGGCGTCGACGAGCTCGTAGCCGTCGCCGCGGACGTCGAGCCCGGTCGCCCGGTCGAGGAGGACGGCCTCGACCCCGTCGGCCAGCGTCACGTTCGGCTCCATGTGGAGGATGATCGCGATCGCGGCTCGATCGGCGGCCCCCGGGGCCATCCCCTGGCGCTCGAGGAAGGCCCGTGCGATCTCGGCCCCTTCGACCTCGAAACACATCGTGTTCCGCGCGATCCGCGTGAGGCCGTAGTCGTGCATGAGCGATGCCGTCCACAGGATCGGCCGGTCGAACGACCAGCCCTCGACGGCGGCGATCGACGCACCCCAGCAATAGGCCCGAACCGAGTGCGCCAGCAGGTAACGCGGCAGCGCGCGGTGTGCCCACCGCCACGTGGCGGCCGACACCAGGTCGCCGGGAACGGGCACGCCCCCGATCGCGCGTGGGAGCCGGGGTACCGACGGCATCCCTGGCATCGTAGGAGATCGTCGCCAGCGAGACATGCCCCCGCTACGATCTCGGGACCAGGGATCGGAGGACGACTGATGACCACACTCGCGCCCGACGAGCAGACACGGACCGTCCTCGAGGAGAGCGCGGTCGCCGACCTTCGCAAGGGCTTCGACGGGGAGGTCGTCCTGCCGGCCGACCCGATATATGACGCCGCTCGTCACGTCTGGAACGGGATGGTCGACAAGCGACCGGCGGTCGTCGTCCGGCCGCGGGGTGCGGCCGATGTCGCGGCCGCGATCCGGTTCGCCCGGGCACACGAGCTCGAGATCGCGGTCCGCTGCGGCGGCCACGGGACCTCGGGCCAGTCCACGACCGACGGCGGCATCGTCCTCGACCTCGGATTGATGCGGGGGGTCCGCGTCGATCCGTCGAACCGTCGGGCGTGGGTCCAGGGCGGCTGCCTGCTGGCCGACGTCGATCGCGAGACGCAGGCCCACGGCCTGGCCACGACGGGCGGCGTCATCTCGCACACCGGCGTCGGGGGCCTCACCCTCGGCGGCGGCTATGGCTATCTGGGCCGGAAGCTCGGCCTCGCCTGCGACAACGTCCTGTCCGCGGAGGTCGTGACCGCCGACGGAGAGATCCTGACCGCGAGTCCCGACGAGCATCCGGACCTGTACTGGGGCATCCGCGGCGGTGGCGGCAACTTTGGCGTCGTGACCGCGTTCGAGTTCCGGGTGCATCCATTCGGCCCGGACATCCTGTCGGTCGACCTGGCCTACTCCATCGACGACGGACCAGCCGCGATCCGGGCCGTCCTGTCGATCGCCGAGGACGCGCCGGACGAGGTCGTCGCGAGCGCCGCCGTGGTCACGGCCCGGCCGATGCCGATGATCCCCGACGCGTTCCACGGTCGACCGCTGGTCTGGGCCTCGTACACCTACGCCGGGGACGTCGACGAGGGGAAGCGGCTGCTCCCGCGGCTGAAGGCCGTTGGCGAACCGATCCTCGAATTCGCCGACGTCATGCCATACGTCGCCCTTCAGCGCGGCGGAGACGACACCCAGCGGCACGGCCAGCGACAGTACGCGAAGTCACATTTCATCCGGGCGACGCCGGATGCGTTCGTGGACGCATTCCTCGCCCGGGCCGGGGCGGATCCGGCCGTCGCGGCGACGGGCAGCCTCGGCCAGCTCGGCGGGGCGATCAGCCGGGTCGGCCCGGACGAGACGGCGTTCAGCGGGCGCGATGCGCTGTTCGACCTCGTCATCGCGTCGACCTGGGAAGATCCGGCGCTCGACGCAGATCGGCTCGCGGCCGGGCGGGCCTACGGCGAGTCCATTCGTCCCCTGTCGACGGGCCGGTCGTACGTCAACGCGATCGACTCCGACGCGGCCGACATCGTCCGGGCGGCCTTCGGGTCGGACAACTACGACCGCCTGGCCTCGGTCAAGGCCCGCTACGACCCGGACAACGTCTTCCACCTCAACCAGAACGTCCCGCCCTCCCCCGGCTGATCGAACACCGGGGGAACCGGCGGGCCCTGAGCTGCCGTCTCCGCGCCAATCGCGGTCGAACCTCGACCGCCAGGCAGCGGAGACTCCACATGAACCAGGTCACCCTCACCGTACCGTTTCCCGGGGCCCGAGTCCGTTGGACGGCGCTCGGCCTCGTCGCCGGACTCCTTGCCGCGGCGACCGTCCTCGGCCCGACGCTCGCCCCCCGGCCGTCCCTCGCCGTCGACCCCTCGTCGAGCAGCCCCGACCACACGATCACCGTGTTGGGAACGGGTCGCGTCGTCGTCCAGCCGGATCTCGCCGACATCCGCCTCGGCGTCAGCGTCACCAAGGGGACGGTCAAGGCCGCCCGCGCGGACGCCGCATCGAAGATGACGAAGGTGATCGCGGCGCTCAAGAAGCTCGGGATCGCCGACAAGGACATCCAGACGACGACGATCTCGCTCCAGCCGAACTACGCCTACACCAACTCGAATCCACCGCGGCTCACCGGCTACACACTCGGGAACGGCATCGCCGTCACGATCCGGGACCTCGACCAGGCGGGCGATGCGATCGACGACTCGCTTGCCGCCGGCGCGACAACGCTCGACGGCGTCTCGTTCCGGGTGTCCGATCCGGCCAAGGCCGAGGCACAGGCGAGGACGGACGCGATGACCGAGGCCAAGGGCAACGCCGACACCCTCGCCAAGGCGGCGGGTGTCTCGATCTCCGGAGTCGCCTCGATCAGCGAGGTCTCGACGCCGATCCCGCAGCCGATCTACTACGGGGCGTATGGCGCCCGCCTCGGCGCCGCCGACGTCGCCACGCCGGTTCAACCGGGCACGACCGACGTGACGATCACCGTCACGGTCTCGTACCTCATCGGCTAATCGTCACCAGCTCGCTGCGTCAGCTGGGCTTCGGCTTCTCCTGGACCGCCCAGCCGTTGCCGTCCGGATCGTTGAAGAACGCGAACGAGTTCCACGGCCCGCCGTGGCCGTCCTTCCACTCGCCGTCCTCGATAGAGCGGACCGGTGTGACCTCGACGCCGGCGTCGACGAGCTGCTGGCGCGCGGCATCGATGTCGGTGACGCACAGCTGGAGGCCCTGGAGCGATCCGGGCTCCATCTTGGACAGGCCCTTCCCGATCGAGATCGAGCAGGCCGAGCCTGGCGGTGTCAGCTGGACGACCCGGAAATCCTCGCCGACGCTGTGGTCGACGTCGACGTGGAAGCCGCAGCGCTCGCTGTAGAACGCCTTGGCCCGATCGATGTCCGATACGGGGACGACGATCAGCTCGAGGGTGAAGTCCATGTCAGGCCACCGGGGCCGCGAGGCGGGCGAGGAGGTCGTCGAGCCGGGCATAGCCCTCGTTCAGGCCGCGCTCCATGCCGCTCGCGATCATCGCGTCGCGGGCCTCGACCGTCTGGTGGACGGAATGGACCTTGACGATCGTCGTGGCCCCGTTCGGCACGAACCACAGCTGATCGAGCGAGACACGGCCCGGGGCGCCGTCGAACTCGAAGGTCTGGAGCATTCCGGCGGTCGACTGGTTCCCGTGGAACACGCCATGGAAGCCGTACGCCTCACCGTTCGGCGCGTGATGGGTGTAGCGCCAGCGACCGCCGTCGCGGACGTCGTACTCCTCGATCGTCATCTCGTACATGGCCCCGAGCCACTGCTTCAGCAGCTCCGGCTCTGAGTGGGCCCGGAAGAGGAGATCCGGCGGGGCGTCGAACTCGCGCTCGAGATCGATGAACGGGGTGTCGGGCTCGGCCGTGATCCTGGTGGTTCCCACGATGGTTCCTCCTGTCTCAGCTGGGTGACGTCCTTCAACCGGCGGGATCGGCCGAGTCCGGCGACTCGGGTTGCGGCGTCTGGAGCGCCGTCAGCAGTGCGTCGAGTCGGGCGTGGCGCTCGTCCCAGTAGGCCTGGTAGCGCGCCAGCCAGTCCGACGCGTCTCGCAGCCCCTCCCCTTCGAGATGGCTCAGCCGGGCCGTCTGCTGCCGCCGCCGTGAGATCAGTCCGGCCGACTCGAGCACCTTGAGATGCCGCGAGATCGCGGGCTGGGACATCGCGAACGGCCTGGCGAGCTCGTTGACCGTCAGGTCGCCGGTCGTCAGTCGGGCGAGGATCGCCCGGCGCGTCGGATCGGCGAGGGCCCCGAACACCGCGTCGAGAGCGGTTGCCTGCATCTCCATAACAACTCCGTTATAGAACGAGGTCGTCATTGAACCTCGCCGGCCGCAGCTTGTCAAGCCCCCGCACGTGGGTGCCGGCACGGGCTCACGTCGCCGACCCTCCTCGACGGGATATCGATGCCATCGTTACCCCATGGGCAACACCGCCGAGAGGGAGTCCGGGGCCACCGAAAGCGGCTTGCCGCCAACACGAAACGCGTCTCGGCTCCGTGTCGCCGGCTTCAGGCCATCCGAACGCCACTTGTATCAGTGATGGTGATATCGGAAGCCGGAAGCCGCGATCCGCGTTGACGGATAGTTGCGTACGCAACGAGATTGGGATAAGGTCGCGGGGAGGAGCGGCCGCGAAACGCGCCGGCCGCGATGGACGAACAGGATCAGGATCACCAGCGACATGCAATTCGGAGTCTTCAGCGTTGGGGACGTCACCCCCGATCCCACGACCGGCCGCGCCCCGACCGAGGCCGAGCGGATCCAGGCGATGGTGACGATCGCCCTCAAGGTCGAGGAGGTCGGCCTCGACGTGTTCGCCTCGGGCGAGCACCACAACCCGCCGTTCGTGCCGTCCTCCCCCACCACGATGCTCGGCTACATCGCGGCAAGGACCGAGCGGCTGATCCTGTCGACCGCCACGACGCTGATCACGACCAACGACCCGGTCAAGATCGCCGAGGACTACGCGATGCTCCAGCACCTCGCCGGCGGCCGGGTCGACCTGATGCTGGGCCGCGGCAACACCGGTCCCGTCTACCCGTGGTTCGGGCAGGACATCCGGAACGGGATCGCCCTGGCCTACGAGCACTACGGCCTGCTCCATCGGTTGTGGCGGGAGGACGTCGTCGACTGGGAAGGCAAGCTCCGCACGCCGCTGACGGCGTTCACGGCCGTGCCGCGCCCCCTCGACGGGGTGCCGCCGTTCGTCTGGCACGGCTCGATCCGAAGCCCCGAGATCGCCGAGCAGGCGGCCTACTACGGCGACGGCTTCTTCCACAACAACATCTTCTGGCCGGCCGACCACGTCCGGCGGATGGTCGACCTCTACCGCCGCCGCTTCGAGCATTACGGCCACGGCCCGGCGAGCCACGCGATCGTCGGGCTCGGTGGGCAGGTCTTCATGCGCGACAACAGCCAGGAGGCGATCCGCGAGTTCCGGCCGTACTTCGACCACGCGCCGGTGTACGGCGGTGGACCGTCGCTGGAGGACTACATGGAGCAGACGCCGCTGACGGTCGGCAGCCCACAGCAGGTGATCGATCGGACGCTCGGCTTCCGGGACGTCGTCGGTAACTACCAGCGTCAGCTGTTCCTGCTCGACCACGCCGGGCTGCCCTTGCCGATCGTCCTCGAGCAGATCGACATGCTCGGCGAGCTCGTCGTGCCGGTCCTGCGCCGCGAGTTCGCGAACGGTCGGCCGACCGATGTGCCGGACGCGCCGCTCCATCCTCGGGTCGCGGCATCGCGCGAGCTCGAGGCGAGCCCGGCATGACCGATCGCGCGTCCTCCCCGTCGCGCTCCCTCGTCGTCGTCACTGCCGGCCTCGGCGTCCCATCGTCGACGAGGCTCCTCGCGGACCGCCTCGCCGCCGCGACGGAGCGCCACCTGGCCGACGCCGGGATCGACGCTCGGGTCGAGGTCGTCGAGCTGCGCGACCACGCCCAGGACCTCACCAACCACCTGCTCACGGGCTTCCCGAGTCCGAAGCTCCAGGCGGTCATCGATGCGGTGCTCGCGGCCGACGGCCTGATCGCGGTGAGCCCGATCTTCAGCGCGTCGTACAGCGGCCTGTTCAAGCTGTTCTTCGACGTCGTCGAGCGGGACGGGCTCGCCGGCAAGCCGACCTTGATCGCCGCGACGGGAGGGACCCCGCGTCACTCCCTCGCGATCGAGCACGCGATCCGACCGCTGTTCGCCTACCTGAACGCGGCGGTCGTGGCGACGGGCGTCTACGCCGCCGCCGAGGACTGGGGAACGGGCGGCGTGGCTGCGGACGGAGGGCTCGTCGAGCGGATCGACCGCGCGGCCGACGAGCTGGCTGCCGCGATCGCCGCGCGCGAGCACCAGCCCGTGGCCGACCCGTTCGCCGATCCGGTCCCCTTCGAGGGGGCGGCGCTTCCCGCCCGGACACGAACGGAGGCCGGGCCGCGGACGCGACCCGACCTCGCTCCCCCCGGTTCTGGCGCTGCGTGAGGCAGCCGGCCTCAGACGCTTCGACGGCCGGTCAGGAGCTGGGCGAGGAAGACGACGATCGCCAGGACGAGCAGAAGGTGGATGAATCCACCCCCGATGCTGCCGACCAGCCCGAGCAGCCACAGCACCAGGAGGATCACGATGATCGTCCAGAGCACGGTGGATCTCCGGTTCGACCGCGCGTCACCCTGGGCGGGCGGCTGACGCGGCGCGTCCATGCTGCCGATCACGGCCTCGGCCGCCCACCACGCCACGGCGGTCGGGACTCACAGTTGCGTGTCAGACGGTCTGTCCGTCGACAGCCGAACGACCGGTCGGGCCGTCAGAAGTCCCGTCGGCCCTCGAAGCCTTCGATCACGCCCGGCCGCCTGAGCTCGTAGATCGCGACGCGCTTGCCGCCGGGCGTCTCGAACGTCCGGACAGGTCCCTGCGGGATCTCGAGGCCGTGACCGGCCCGCCAGCCTCGGCCCTCGAGATCGCGGGCCGCCGCATCCAGATCGTCGACCCGGAAGACGAAGATCGGCCGGTCCCCGTCGAGATGGCCGGCGAGGACGAGGCGGGCCGCCCCGACGGCACCCGGCGACTCGACCATCGCCACGCGGGTGCCCATCGCATCGATCGCGAACACGACCCTGGCGCCCAATGCGCTGAACGCCTCGACGTCGGCCGCGACGTCGTGGCTGGGGATGTACAGGTAGTCGAGCGACTCGAACACGCCGGCCGCCCTAGCCCGGCGAGACTTCGGCGATCGGCGGCTCGACGGTCGGCTCGACGGCGGCCTCGTCGACGATCGGGTACAGCTCGCGGAACACGACGTTGACGGCGGCGGCGATCGGGACACCAAGGAGGCCGCCGAGCACGCCGTACACGCTCAGCCCGACGAGCACCGCGAAGATCGTGATCACCGGGTGGAGATGGACCGCCCGACCGATGACGACCGGCATGACGACCTGGTCCTCGACCTGGCGGATCACGAAATAGAGCACCACGACGACCGCGGCGAGCTCCGTCCCACCCCGGGCGAAGGCGTCCACCCCGGCGACGGCCGTGGCGATCAGCGGCCCGATGAGCGGGATGATCTCGAGGACGCCGGTCAGAATCGCGATCCCGAGGGCGTACGGCAGATGGAGCACCGGCCCGAGCGCGACATAGACGACGGCAGCCACCAGCACGATCAGCAGGAGCTGGCCGCGGATCCACTTGCCGAGGACCTCGTGGATGCGGCCCATCACGGCGACGGTCCTGCCGCGGTGGGTCGGCGGCAGAAGGGCGATCGAGCGGTCGCGGAGCATCTCGCCGTCGACGAGGAAGTAGAACGTGACGATCAGGGCCAGGATCACCTCCAGGCCGATCGAGCCCACCTCGCCGGCGAGGTGGGCCGCATCGCCGGGTGACGACAGGAGGCCACCGATCCGGGCCTGAATCTCGCGCGCGATGTCGGCAACGGGAATCTGCTGACCGCCGACGTCGATCGCGTCGCGACCGATGACCTGGCGGAGGAGCATCGCGAGCGAATCGGGACCCGAGGCCGCGAGGAGCGCGATCTCGCGGGCAATCCTGCCGGCGAGGAGGTAGGCGACAAGCGCGAGGATCGCGACCGCGATGCCGTAGCCGATGCCGACGACGACGGTCCGCGGCCAGCGGGTGCGCCGCTCGGCGGCGGAAACGAGCGGGCTGAACGCGTAGGCGACCACGGCGGCGACGATGAACGGGCCGAGGACGTCGCGCGCCAGCCACAGGACGACGACGGCAGCCACGACCAGCCAGATGAACGGCCCGCGGTCGCGCGGCGGCGCGGCGACGGGTGCCACCGCCGGGACGACGACGGTGACACCCGTTTCGTCGACAGCCTCACCCGGATCGCGCGGCGCGTCCGGACCGGGCCCGAGGACCCGTCGGATGATCCGTCCCAGCTCGTCCATGGAGGCCCCTACTCGACCGTGGCCGCGAGACGGACGCCGGCCAGGAAGCCGCGGTAGGCCGTGACCGGGTCGGGTCCGGCGTGCCGGACGGTTCGATCGTTCAGGCGCTCGGCGTTCGGGACGACCGCCGCGAAGTCGGCCTCGAGGGCGCGCCGGTAGTCGACCTCGATGACGACCGGAGGACCGACCTCCAGGCGCCGCAGCTCCCCCGCCCTCGCCCGCTGCACCGCCCGCGCCGCGCCGGCCCGGACGAGGTCCCGCGCCTTGGCGGGGTGGAGCGATGCCGCGGCGCTCGTGCCGAAGCCCTCCTTGACGACGACCCGCTCCGCCCACGGGAGCCAATCCTCGACCTCGGCGGCGAGCGCATCGTCGCCCGCGACCAGCCCGACCGGGATCCCCCACGCCCCGAGGACGAGCGCGTTGAACCCGTACTCGCCGGTCGCCCGGCCGTTCAGCCGCGTGTCCGTCGGGCCGCCGGTGTAGGTGTGGGCGATCGTCCCCGTCGGGTGGCCGGCTCGGGCGTGATAGCCAACGAACAGCGCCACGTCGAAGACGGGGCCTGACCCGTCCGCCGGGGGCTCGGCTCCGGCGACCATCGACCACGCCTTCTGGCCCTGCAGCAGGCGCGCTGCGGGGTCGACCTCGGCCGGCGTCAGGTTGTACATGCCGCCGTGGCTATCGTTGACGAGGATGTCGGTCGCTCCTGCCGACATGGCGCCGGCGATCGCCGCGTTGGCCTCACCGACCATCAACGCGACGGCGGCCGGGTACTCGCTGTCGGTTCGGCTCGTCGGCTTGTGGTGGCTGACGCCGGCGATTCCTTCCATGTCGACGCTGATGTAGACCCGCATCGTCCCTCCGCCTCGCGGGGCGGCTCGTTCCCGCGTCGTTCCCGCGCCCGCGACGATAGCGCTACCAGACGTCGCCCGGGCGCCAGTCGCAGCTGAGCGGGGCGGTCTCGTCGAGTGGCGGCGTCGTCGGCGTGAACAGGACCAGGATCAGGCCGTCCTCGTCCGGGGTCGGGCGCTCGCCATCCGGCGTGCGAACCGCGGTCGGGCCGCGCCAGGCGCGCCAACCGAGCCGCTCATAGAACGCGTGGACGCCGGTCCCGAGTGCGCCGAGCTCGAACCCCTCGCGGACGACGTCGTTCACATCCCGCATCACGGTCGTCCCGTGGCCCCGACCCCGCCAGGCCGGAGCGGTCGCGACCGCCTCGACATACCCGGTCCGCAGCGGCCGGCCGCCGACGCGGAGCTCGCGTTCGACGACCGAGGCGTGACTCACGATCTCGCCGCCGGCGTCCAGGACGACGTGCGTGCCGCCGAGGGCGTGCTGCCAGTCGGCGTCGGTGAACTGCTCGTCCGGACCCTCGTCGGCGAACGCATCGACCAGGATGCCCCGGATCGCGGCAACCTCGGCCGCGTCGAGGTCGCCGGTCCGGATCCGGCGCAGGCGGGCGGTGGGCGACGTCATCGATCCCCAGCGTACGGGCTTGCGCTCTTCGCAAACGGTGCGATCATCCGCGCATGGTCGAGTACGGGAACGGGGTCAGTCAGGGAGCGGGCCAGGTCGCCGGCGGTCACGGCGGGGGTGGCGGGTCGGTCGACGTCGGGACCGCGATCGGCGACTGGTTCTCGAACGCCGCCCACACGATCGAGACCATGCCGCCGGCCGAGCTGATCTTCCTCGCGGTCGTCGTGGTCGTCGGCCTGTTCGTGGTGAAGCGTCTCGTCTTCTAGCGGACGCGCTCGTAGCGGAGATAGACCACCCCGGACGCGAACGGCCGCGTTTCGACGAGCCTCATCTGCCGTTGCATCCCGACGGGCAGGTAGGGCGTCCCGGCGCCGAGCGTGACCGGATTCAGGAACAGCCGGAAGTCGTCCACGAGATCGCGCTCGATGAGCGCCGCGGCCAGCGTCGGGCCGCCGACGTCGATGTCGCCGTCGATCGTCGCCCGCAGCCGCTCGAGCTCGTCGGCCGCATCACCCCGGACGAGCCGGGTGTTCGGCTCGTCGATCCGGTCGAGTGAGCGCGACACGACGACCTTCGGCATCGCCTGCCAGATCAGGGCCCACTCGACTTCCGATGGCGACGCATTCGGGTCCTGGTCCGCGGTGGGCCAATAGGACGCCATGATGTCCCACATCCGCCGGCCGTAGAGGTGCGCGCCGACGGTCGCCTGCTGGGCGTTGAACGCGCGGTGGATCTCCTCGTCGATGTGGACCCAGTCGATCGAGTGATCGACCGTCTCGACGAACCCGTCGAGCGAGACGTTCAGCGAGTAGACGACGTTGCCCATCCGATCGCGCCCTCCGCCCGCGCCGGTGGGACGTTCTGGTTCCGCCGGAACAGGTTGTCCGGGTCGTAGCAGCGCTTGATCGCGGCCAGACGGTCGAACGTCCGGCCGGGGTAGGCGGCTCGAACGCCGTTCTCCCCCTCGTCGGTGAGGAAGTTGACGTACGCCCCGCGGTCGTCCTGGCGGAGATCCGTCGCGAGCCGCTCGACCCATGCCTTGCGGACCAGGCGGTCGTCCTCGCCCTCGTAGAACGCGGCCACGTTGACCATGATCCGGCTCGACCGATGGGCGAACGCCGTCGCGTCGGCGGGGACGCGGGCCATCGCTCCGCCGAGGACCCGGAGCTGGGCGACCCGCAGGCTGGCGTCGGATGCCCGCAGCCGGTCGACGATCAACCCCGCCTCGTGGAGCCCGATCCGGTCCATGAACATCGTCCGGCCGCTCGCGGTCGGGTGGTATGACTCGTCCTCGGGCGGGAACATCTCCGGGTAGCTCGACGGGTGGACGAGGTCGGCGAGGGGCGTCGCCAGGCCGCGGAACGGGGCGTAGACGTCGTCCGCGGCGGCCGGCTCCCCGGCCCAGACCATCATCGCCAGGATGACGACCTCGCCGTGGTGCTCCTCGGCGACGAACGGCATCGGTGGGCAGTTCATCACGTTCGCGATCGTCGACAGCTCGTCCGGAGCCGCCTCGGCCGCGGCGATGAAGCCGGCCACGGTCTCCGCCGTCGCCGGCAGGACGAGGATGCCGCCGACGATCCCGGGAAGCTCCTGGAGCCGATAGCGGAAGCGGGTGGCGACGCCGAAGTTCCCGCCGCCGCCCCGGATCGCCCAGAAGAGGTCCGGCTCGTGGTCGGCGTCGACTCGATGGAGCTGCCCGTCGGCGGTGACGATGTCGGCCGCCAGGAGGCTGTCGATCGTCAACCCGTGCTTGCGGACGAGATAGCCGACACCACCGCCGAGGGTGATGCCGGCGATTCCGACCGAGCCGGTGTCGCCGAAGCCGACCGCCAGGCCGTGCTCGGCGAGCGCGGTGCTGACGTCCGCGCCGGTCAGGCCCGAGCCGGCCCAGGCCGTTCGACCGTCCACGTCGACGTCGAGCTCCCGCAGCTCGCGGACGTCGAGGACGATGCCGCCCTCGGTCGAGCTGTGACCCGCGCCGCTGTGGCCGCCGCTGCGGATCGCGAGCTCGAGGCCCGTCCGACGGGCGACGTCGAGAACGGCGGCGATGTCCGCCGCGTCCACGACCCGAGCGATCGCGGCCGGGTGCTGGTCGAGGCCGCCGTACATGATCGTCCGGAGTCGGTCGTAGTCCGGATCGCCGGGGCCGATCACGGTCCCCCGGGCGGCCGCCCGGAGAGCCGTGAGTACTTCGTGGGCGGCTGAGGTGGTCTGGGTCGTCACGGGCAGTCTCCCTTCCCGGATGGAGGATTGGTTCAGGCTTTCACCCGTGCAGACCGGGTCTGGTGCGGGAAATCATCGGTCGGCGATCCCCCAGCCCGCGTCGCGACCGATGACTTCGGGCCCGCTGTCCCGTCTGCAGCACAGGAGGTCACGGTTGACTGCGTCCGGAAGAGCATCAACACGCGTGCTCGCGATCGTCGTCGGCGGCGCGTTCGAGCCCACTGACGTCGAATCGCTGTGTGCCGCCGCCTGCCTGCTCGCGGCGACGCTGCCCGACGGCCCGCTCGACCTCGACGTGGCGGGCCTCGTCCGATCGGATCTCGAGGCCGTCGATCGCCTCGCCCGGATCGCCCTGGCAGCCCGCCGGGCGGGCCGCTCGGTCCGCGTCATCGGCGCGACAACCGAGCTCCGCGAGCTCCTCGCACTCAGCGGCTTGACGCGCGCGGTGCCCTGCGCGGGCGCGCCTTCGCCGGGACGCTCAATCGAGGCGGGGCGGTAGTCCGAACAGCGGGAAGAACCGCGACGTGTCCAGGAAGAAGGTGATCGCGCGGATCGAGGAGCCGTCGGGCTCGAGATCGACCACCTGGAGCGACCACGGCCCCCAGCCGCCGGCCGGGTCTGGTTTGTACTGGCCGAACGCAGGCATGCCGTTGGCGCTCGTGGGGATCAGCCGCGAGTCGCGGCAGCCCGAGCCCGGGCCCAGGCACCACTTGACGATGTCGTCGTGGGTCTGGAGCCACAGCTCGTAGGGCGGCATCGACCACTCGGCGTCCTCGCGGAGGAGCGAGGTCAGGGCCGACATGTCGTAGCTCTCGAACGCCTGGACGTAGCGGTCGAGGAGCGCTTGCTGAGCGTCGTCGAGCGGGGGCGCGGGATCGGCGGCATCCAGGTTCCGGCTGCCGAGCGTGGCTCGGGCCCTCTGGAGTGCGCTGTTCACGGACGCGACGGAGGTTTCGAGGAGCTCTCCGACCTCATCCGCTCGCCAGTGCAGGACCTCGCGCAGGATCAGGACCGCCCGTTGCCTGGGCGGCAGGTTCTGGAGCGCGGCGACGAAGGCGAGCCGGACGGATTCCCTGGCGACGGCGACGTCGGCCGGGTCACCGGCTCCGGCGACGACGCGCGCATCCGGGACGGGCTCGATCCAGGCGCCCTCCGGCAGGCCGGCATCGAGCGGGGCGTCCGCCGTCAGCGCCGGGTTCAGGTCGACGGGCCGCGCCCGCCGCTGGCTGGCGCCCAGCATGTCGAGGCACACGTTCGTGGCGATGCGGTACAGCCATGAGCGGAGGCTGGCCCGGCCTTCGAACGACGACAGGCCCCGCCACGCCCGGATGAATGTCTCCTGGACGGCGTCCTCGGCCTCGAACGCCGCGCCGAGCATCCGATAGCAGTAGGCCGTCAGCTCGACGCGGAACCGCTCGAGGTCGGCGACGGCGGCATCCGCCGGCGCTCCGGCGGACGGGGCGGGAGGCGTGGTCGCGGACGGTTGGGCAACTTCGGTCATCGACCCATTGTGCCGGGCCCCGGCGATCTCCGCCGCGATCGGGTCGACGCCGGGATCCTCTCCGGGTAGCCTCGGTCCCATAGCAAACGATGACCAGCCTGGCCGGTCATCGTTCCGAAAGGTCCCGCCGCCTAGGGTCGCCCCGACGATCCAGCCGCCCAGCGGAGACAGCCATGACCGTGTCACCTCCAGGCCACCGGGAGCCGATCGCGACCTTCGAAGGCCGCCCGCTCCGCGATCCGTCCGAGTCCGTCTACGACCAGGGCCTCGCCTTCGACGTCGAGACCCTCCTGACCCGTCGGTCCGTCCTCAAGGCGATCGGGCTCGGTGGCGTCGGTGCCGGGCTGTTCACGCTCGCGGCGTGCGGCCCGGGCGGAGCCACGAGTTCGTCGAGCGCGGGCGCGAGTTCGAGCGCCGGCTCCTCGCCCGCCGCCGGTTCGGCAGCCGCCGCGGGCGGCGCCTCGTCGACCGCCGATTGCACCGTGATCCCCGAGGAGACGGCCGGGCCGTTCCCCGGCGACGGCTCCAACGGGCCCGATGTCCTGACCCAGAGCGGCGTCGTCCGAGCCGACATTCGCTCGAGCTTCGGCAGCTCGACGACGACCGCCCAGGGCGTCCCCCTCACCATCAAGCTCGCGCTCCTTGACCTGCGCAACAACTGCGCCCCGCTGACCGGTGCCGCCGTCTACGCCTGGCACTGCGATCGGGAGGGCCGCTACTCGATGTACTCCCAGGGTGTGACGGCCGAGAACTACCTGCGCGGCGTCCAGGCGGCGGACGCGGACGGCGTCGCCACCTTCGGCAGCATCTTCCCGGCCTGCTACAGCGGCCGCTGGCCGCACGTCCACTTCGAGGTCTATCCCAGCCTCGACAGGGCGTCCGACCCGGCGAACCGGATCGCGACGTCGCAGATCGCGCTACCCGAGACGACCTGCAAGGAGGTCTACGCGACGGCCGGCTACGAGCAGAGCGTGTCGAATCTGAGCCAGGTCAGCCTGGCTCGCGACAACGTCTTCGGGAACGACGCCGGGATCCACCAGATCGGAGCGATCTCCGGGTCGATCGCGAACGGCCTCACGGTGGAGCTGCCCGTCGCGGTCCAGACCGGGTAGCGTTCGCACGCGGTGCGCGGAATCAGCGCCAGTAGGTGTCGTGGCGGATCATGAACGCGGCGCGCTCCTCGTCGGTCATCGTGAGGCTGCCATCACCGACGCGGGCGAGCGTCTCGAAGTAGTCCTCGCGCGGGGCGCCCGGCGCGAACAGGATCAGCATCGAGGCCGGCTCACCCGACTCGTTCTTGAACCCGTGCAGCCCGCCCTCCGGCACGAACAGGTAGTCGCCGGGGCGGCCGTCGATCCAGCCTCGTCCGTCGAACAGCCGCATCGTCCCCGACAGGACGTAGAACGACTCCGAGATCGTCCGGTGGAAGTGGGGATCCGGACCGCTCTGGACGGCGGCCATCTCCCAGCGGTAGAGCCCGAACTCGCCACCGGTGGACGCACCGGTGGCGAGGTAGTGGACGCTGCCGCCCGACCGGTACCGGATCTCCGGCTCGTGGTCGGTTCTACGGAACGTGGCACTGGCGAGCCCGGGCTCGCCCGTGTAGCGCGGCTCCGGATAGCGGAGCTCGGGCGAGGACACGATCAGTTGCCGAAGAACTCGGCCAGGACGGGGCCAAGCACCGCCGGGTCCACGTTGTGTCCCTGGCCCTCGAGGTGGCGGTACTCGCCATTCGGCAGTGCCGCCGCGAGGGCCTGGGCCGTCTCCGGCATGAACGGGAAGTCCGCGCCGCCGGCGATGACGAGCGTCGGGGTCTGGACACCCTTCGCCTCTTCCGTGGGGACGAGGTAGTCGCCCATGGCCTTCGCGTCATAGACGAGCGTGTGGGCGATCTTCACCTGGCCGGCGAAGAACGGTTGCGACTTGGCCCAGGCCACGAAGTCCGGTGGCATCCGGACGACCTCGGCCATGAAGTACTCCGCCGCTTCCTCGGGGTGGCCGGCGTTCAGCCGCTTCTCGTACTGCTCGACCGTATCCAGCGGGGGGCGGAACTCGGGGTTCACGAAGTAGGGCGGCTCGTAGAGCGCAAGCTTCCGCACCTGCGATCCAAGAGCGCCGGCCGCATGGAGCGCCAGCGCGGCGCCGGACGAGATGCCGTACAGGCCCGCCGGTCCGCCGGTCGTCTGGATGACGGCGGCGATGTCCTCGATCTCGCGCTCGACCGCGAACGGCAGCGTGTCGCCGCTGTCGCCACGGCCTCGCCGGTCGAAGTTGTAGACGGTGTTCGTGGCGGACAGCACGGACGCCAGGCCAGCGTTCGACATGCGGTCGGCCGATCCGCCGCTGACGAACACGACGGCTGGACCCCGGCCGGTCTTGTCGTAGGCGATCGTCGTCCCGTCCTTCGACGTGACGTGCTCGAGGGTGGCGTTCTGAGTCATCTGAGTGGCTCCTCTCGATGGTTCGCTGGGGGTCGTCATGGATCAAGACTGGCGGAGCGCCGCGAAATGATCGGCCAGCCGATCCAGGAAGATCAGCATGCCGCGCATGGCCCGCGAGTACTCGTCGGCGGGCAGGTTGCCGGTCTGGGTGAACGTCATCTCGGTCCGGCCGTCACCGAGATCGCGCAGGACCGCGGTCAGGAGCTCGACGTTCGGACCGGTCGGGTCGCCGGGATCGACGAGCGTGAGCGACACCTTGTTCGGCGGTTCGACCTCGCGGAACTCGCCCGAGAACGGGATCTCGATCCGCTCCGGGCCGTGGTACATCGTCGCCTTCCAGGCGCCGCCTGGCCGCGGGTCCATCTCACATTTCTCGAGCGGGATCTCCGAGCCGTGCTCTCCGAACCAGGTGACGAAGTGCTCCGGCTTGGTCCACGCATCGAAGACGAGCTCGCGGGGCGCGTCGAAGACCCGGACGATCGTGATGCCGCGGGCATCGCTGGCGGCGGAGACGACGCCCGATGCGGCGGTGGCTGCGCTGGTGGCGGTCATCGAACCGTTCCTTTCTGGATGTCATGGAGATGGTCGGCCAGCTGGTCGAATCGCGTCGCCCAGAAGGCCCGGTAGTGCTCGAGCCAGGCGTCGGCCTCGCCGAGTGGCTGAGCCCGGAGGCGCGCCGGTCGCTGCTGGGCGGCCTTCGCGCGGGTCACGAGACCGGCGCGCTCGAGGACCTTGAGATGCTTCGAAACCGCCTGGACGCTCACCGGGAACGGCGCGGCCAGCTCGCTGACCGTCGCTTCGCCGAGGGCGAGGCGGGCAAGGATCGCGCGCCGCGTCGGATCGGCAAGGGCGGCGAAGGTGTGGCTGAGCGGGTCGATCGGCATCTGTCTTTATCCCATTGGTTGTACAACCGACTGGTTGTATACTGCCACCGGCGCACGAGCCGTGTCAACCCTTCGCGTCGGGCCGCCGACGCGCTACGCTGGCGCCGCGATGGTTCCTCTGCCCGCTCGGCGTCCCGAGGACGCCTGGCGCTCCCGGATCTCGAACAGGAACGGCTGAGCCGCCCCTTCCAGCACCGGCGTCAGTGGAAGGGGCGACGACGGGACGCGTGCCGCTCGCCAGCAGCCGTGATCGGCTGCGCACGGCGCGCCGTCGCTCGCCGTTCAGGCTCGAAGGAGACCATCACCGTGCCCATGCCGCATCGCACCTTCGCCGCGCTCGCCAAGCGTCGGCTCGTCGGGAAGGAGGGACGCGAACGGATCCGCGAGGTCCGTAACCTGCTCGCGGAGCTTCCCGACTACAAGAACGGTCCGTACGCGGACCTCCGAAAGTCCCTCCTCGCCGAGATCGAGGACGCGCGCGTCCGATCGAGCGCAGTCCATCGCGACTCCATTGCCGTTCGTCGCGAGGGAGCGGCCCAGGTCGCCCTCGTCGGGCCGCCGAACGTCGGCAAGTCGTCGATCCTGCAGGCCCTGTCGGAGATCCAGATCAAGACCGGCGACTACGCGTTCACGACGCTCCGGCCGGTGCCGGCGCTCACGCGCATCGGCGGCGTCCTCGTCCAACTCGTCGAGATCCCGGGCCTGATCGAGGGCGCGGCCGATGATCGGGGCGGCGGACGAGCGCTGCTCGGTGTCCTCCGATCGGTCGACGCGATCGTCTTCTGCGCCCGGGGCGACGAAGATCCGAGTTTGCTCGGGATCGTCCGAGGCGAGGTCGTCGCTGCCGGCATCGACAAGCCGGCCGCCATCGCCATGACCCGCGCGGACGAGGCCGATCCCGATGCCGCCACTCGCCTGCGAGCGATCGCCCCCGATCTCCCGATCGTCGCCGTGTCGGTCCTCGACGAGCGGTCCCTCGACGAGCTTCGCGAGACGATCTGGGCCCTGACCGGGCTCATTCGCGTCCGGCTCCGCTCGAACGGCGTCACCGAGGACGAACCGCTTGCCCTCCATCCGCCGGCGACCGTCGACGTCGTCGCCGACGCCGTTCATCACGATCTGGCCGCCTCGTCCAGCGGCGCACGTGTGTGGGGCCCGTCGGCGAAGTTCGACGGGCAGCGCGTCGGGCGCGACCACGAGGTCCTCGACGGCGACGTCGTCGAGATCCTCCGCTGATCGGAGAGCCGCGCCTGAGCGGCCCGGTCGTCAGGCCCGGGTGGCATGGACGCCGCGACCCGTCGTCGTGGTCGGCAGGTCGTCGTAGCCCTTCCAGCGATAGATCGCGGTGGAGACGCCCCAGCTGACGGCGAAGATCGCGATGATCGCGATCCCGATCAGGCCGAAGTCGAGCTCGCCGACCCAGTCCCAGATCCCGCCGTGCAGGCCGAGCTTCTCGCCGACGATGCTGAGGACCTCGATCCCGCCGATGGCGAACGCGATCAGGACCGACACGAGCGTGATGTTGAGGTTGTAGTAGAGCTTGCGGATCGGCTTGACGTAGGCCCAGCCATACGCGCCGAGCATCAGGATCCCGTCGGTCGTGTCGACCAGCGACATCCCGGCCGCGAACAGCGCGGGCAGGATCAGGATCGCCACCACCGGGATGTGGCTGGCGCCCGACGTCGCGGCCAGGCCAAGGAGAGCGACCTCGCTGGCGGTGTCGAAGCCGAGTCCGAAGAGCACCCCGAGGGGGTACATGTGCCAGCTCGTCCGGATCACCCGGAGCATCGGCCTGAACACCCGGGCGAGCAGCCCGCGGTTGTTGAGGAAGTCCTCGAGGCTCTCCTCGTCGTACGTCCCGCCGGCCGACACGCGCCGGAACATCCGGTAGATGTCGATCAGGACGATCAGGTTGATGATGCCGATGAGGAGGAGGAACGCCGCCGACACGCTCGTGCCAATGAGGCCGCCGATCTCCCGGAAGGTCGGGATATCGCTGACGATCCCTGCGGAGATCGCGATCAGGACGGACAGGGCGACGACGATCGTCGAGTGGCCGAGGGAGAAGAACAGGCCGACCCCGACCGGCCGCTGGCCGTCCTGCATGAGCTTGCGGGTCGTGTTGTCGATCGCCGCGATGTGATCGGCGTCGACCGCATGGCGAAGCCCGAAGGTGTAGGCAAGGACCGCCGTCGGCAGGAGGATCGGGAACGACTGGGCGGCGTACAAAGCCAGGCCCCAGGCGACGACGTTGAAGGCCAGCAGGAACCCGTACACGCGCAGGATCCGCTTGCGGAGGTCGGTCGAGGTGCGGAACAGGCGGATCGTGTTGCTGAACACGAGCTCCTCCACTGGACGTCGCTGGCGTCATCGTACCGGGCCTGGCCGTGTTGTTGCAACGACTCGCAACACGGTCGACTTTCATTTGGGCGGGGACTCGTGACAAGATACGCAGCGCCATGGCACGACGGATGACCGGCACGGCGTTCCCGGAGACGGTTCGCGACCAGCTCCGCGCACGCGGGCTGCGCTGGACGCCCCAGCGGAGGCTCATCCTCGACGTCATCACCTCGGCCCGCGGCCACGTCACCGGCAGCGAGTTCGTCGATCGCTGTCGGGAGCGCGATCCCGACACCACCCCGTCCACCGTCTACCGGACGCTGGACGTCCTCGAAGAGCTCGGCTACCTCGCCCACAGCCACGCCGCCGACGGTCGCGAGGAGTACCACGTCCTGCCGGTCGCCGAGCACGCCCATCTCCACTGCTCGGCGTGCGGCGGCTCGTGGGAGGTTGCGGCCGACGAGGTCGGTGGGCTGGTCGGCAGCCTGCGGCGCGATCACGGCTTTGTCGTCGACGTGGCGCATCTCACGATTGCCGGGCGGTGCCGCAACTGCGAGGCGGCGCGGGCCTAGGCGTCGGACTCGCCGCGCACCCATGCCTGGCGCATCGAGGCGATCCAGCCATCAGGTGGCGAGTCGCCGCGGCTGCCCGGCCGCTCCCCCTGCCGCGGCCACGGCACGTCGACGAGGCCGCCGCCCTCGCGGTGGATCGCCGTCTCGAGGAACGTCACGTCGTACTCGATGACGTGGTCCATCGCGAACGCCTCGCGCTCGGTCCACCAGTCGGCGCCGTAGAAGGCGCTCTTCCGCGTCTCGCGATCGGCCTCGTCGGTGTACGTCCGCAGCCAGACGAACGTGCTGGTGTCGGGGTCGACGCCGGCGAACTCCACCTGGCTGCCACCTGCCTCGTTGCGGCGGGCGGCCTCGTGGAAGAAGGCGACCCACGAGGCGAGGCGGTCGGGCTTGATCCGGTAGCGACGGAGCTCGGTGATCACGGCGGGTGCCTCCAATGCGGAGCCCCAGATTGGTCGATCGCGGGGTCAGGGTGCGGCAACAATCGACCGACGCGGGTCCGCCAACCCGCCATTGACGGCTGGGACGCAGCGGCTGACGATCCACTCGTGGATGACGACGAGATCGACGCTCGCGAGGCTGCCCGGAATCGGCGCCGCGACCGCGACGCAGCAGCGGAGGCCCGTGCGCTGATGCGGCCGGGGATGGGCAAGGTCTTCAAGCAGATCCAGGACGTCCAGCGCCGAGTGGCGGACGACGAGGCCCCGGCGCCGGCGCCGCCGCGCAAGCGGCGCGGGGCGCGCGCTCCACGCTGACCCGCCTGCGCGGCCAGGCCGTCGCGCTTGACGGCGGACGGCACGATGGGCGCGTGGAGACGACGCAGGCGACGAGCCGCCGGACCGGCCCGGAGACGCGGCCGGCGGCCCTCGCGACCGGGCCCGGCCATGTGGTCGTCCACGGCAACCCGGCGTTCCGGGCGATGTTCGGGGACGGCGCGGTCGGGCTGCCGGCACGGGAGAGCATGCTGGGCCTCCCGCCGGCCGCCTTCGACCTGCTCGACGCCGTCCTGCGACGAGGCCGACCGCTCGCAGGCTGGATCCGTGTCGACGATCGCGAGTGGCGCTTGACGGCGACGCCACGCCGGGAATTCGGGACGAACGAGGTCTACGGCGTGGCCTTCCACCTCCGGGCTCGGGACGACCTGCCGATCGCGTCGTCGAGCTGAGATCAGGTCCGGCGGCGAGCGCCCTTCGGCGGCTCGATGACGATCGGCCGCCCGTCGCCGTCCACGATCCGCCAGCGGACGCCCAGCGCGTCGTCGCTCCCGTCGGCAAGAATCCGGACGACTTGCGCCGGCGTGGCATCGGCAGGCAGGGCGGCCAGCCGCTGCTCGATCGCATGCGCCGCGATCGCCGGAACGTCGCCGACCAGGTCACGTCGGATGATCGATGCGGCGTCGCCGACATCGTCCCCCGTCAGCCGCTCGATGAGTCGGCGGGCGCGACCGCGCTGCGGGGGCGACAGGTCCCGGAGCCAGCCGGGTTCCTCGGGTTGGTCGGCGGCCGATTTGGCGGCCGCGCGGCCCTTCGCCGCGCCCCGCCCGGCGCGACCCGTCTCGGCGGCGGCTGAGCGCTTCATGCCGCCCCGCTCCAGGCGCTTGGCCAGGGGCGAGGCCGGCGCAGCATTCGTCCGCGCGGCCGCGATCGCGGCCTTCGCGTCGGTCAGGCTCCGGAACGGGCCACGGACGAGCGGCAGGCCGAGGTCGTCGGTCTCCTCGGCGTCGACGACGGCCCACGTCCCCGACTGCGGCTCGATCGTGAATCGCTCGTCGCGGGTCTGCCAGCGGCCGCCGCCGAGGCGCTTCAGCGATCCGTCGTCGGCTGCAGTGGTCTTCGTCGGGCTCACGGACAGACGATAGCGCCGGAACTCGGGCCGCGACGGCGCCGCCGCTCAGTGATCGGGCGTGAACGGTTCGTCCGGGTGGACCCAGCCTCGGTCGAGGTCGACCTGGATGACCGTCGGGCGGTCGTTCGCGAGCGCCTGGCGGAGGGCCTGCTCGAACGCGCCGTCGGTCTCGACCCGGATCCCGCGGGCGCCGCAGGCGCGCGCAACTGCCGCGAAGTCGATCGAGCCGAGGTCCGTCGCGATCGCCCGTTCCGGCCCGCCCTCGCGCCGATCCTGGTGCATCCGGATGGTGCCGTATCGCTCGTTGTCGAAGACGATCGCGACGACCTTGGCCTTCTCCCGGACGGCGGTCTCGAGCTCGGCCATCGTCATCGCGAACCCGCCGTCACCGGCGAACGCAACGACGGCCCGATCGCGGTGGACGAGCCCGGCGGCGATGGCGGCCGGAAGCGCGTAGCCCATCGCGCCCGAGGTCGGGCCGAGGAACGTGCCGGGCCGCCGGAACCGGAAGTGGCGAGCGACCCAGAGCCCGAAGTTACCGGCGTCGGTCGAGACGATCGCATCGTCGGGCAGGACGCGCCGGGCGGTGGCGACGATGTGCGCGGGATGCACGCCCGGGCCCGACCAGGGGGTCTCGTCGATGGCCGTTGCCGCCTCCCATGCCGTGCGATCCGCCTCGTTGGCGGCCGCCCGTGCGTCCGCCGAGGCCGCATCGAGGACCCCCTGCTGGAGGCGCGTGACGGCGGCGCGGAGGAACGCCCGCGCATCCGCTCGGACGATTTGCACGGCGGGCGGCAGGCCGTCGCGCCCCTCCAGCGGCTCGATGTCGACGTGGAGCCAACGCTGGCCGGACGACGGGATCGCGTAGCCGAACGAGGTGATCTCCGACAACCGGCAGCCGATGACGAGCAGGGCATCGGCGGCCTCGAGGCGCTCCCGGACGACGCTCGGGCTGCCGTAGCCGGTCATCCCGAGGTACAGCGGATGGTCGTTCGCCACGACGTCGCCGCGGCGCCAGCCGGCCACGATCGGGACGCGCAGCAGCTCGGCGAAGCGGAGGAGCTCCGTCGACGTCCTCGCGCGAAGGACACCGCCGCCGGCGAGGATCACCGGCCGCTGGGCGGTCGCCACGAACTGAATGACGGTGCGGACTTCCTCGGGTTCGGGTCGCGGCGGCGCCGGCCGCGACGAATCGAGGGCGGTCCCGGCCGGGACGATCTCGTCGATCACGTCCTCCGGCACGGACAGGAATGCCGGACCGGGCCGACCGCCGGTCGCGGCCCGGACCGCCTCGCCGAGAACCGCGGGCAGGTCGGCGACGGCGGTGATCTCGACGGCATGGCTGGCGAGCCCGCCGATCGTGGTCGCCTGGTCGATCTCCTGGAACGCCTCACGGCCGCGGAGGGGTCGGTCGACCTGGCCGACGACGACGAACATCGGCGCCGAGTCCTGGCGGGCCGTGTGGATCCCGATCGCCAGGTTCGCGGCGCCGACGGCTCGGGTCCCGAGTGCCGCAGCCGGTCGACCGGTGAGCTGGCCGTGGGCTTCGGCCATGAACGACGCGGCGCCTTCGTGGCGGGTCGCGACGACGCGGATGCCGGCGGCCTGGAGTCCTTCCAGGAGACCGAGGAAGCTCTCGCCCGGCACGGTGAAGGCGTAGCGAACCCCGGCGGCGCGAAGGGCATCGGCGATGAATCGCCCGACGGTCCGCGGGCCGGCCTCGGCCGGCTCGGGCGGAGGCTCGTCGGACGGGGCCTCGCCCGCGGCTGATGACGGCTCGTCCGACGGTTCCTCGCGTGCTTCGTCGGGTCGTTCCTCGGACGGCTGGTCGGGCGTCTGCTCGACCGCGTCGGCTGCGGATTCGGGCGCCTCGACCGTGTCGGGCTCCGGTGCGGGCGCTTCGGCCGGGTCGACCTTGTCGGGCTCCGGCGCCGACGCTTCGGCCGCCTCGTCGGGCGCCGCGGACGTCGGCGCGTCCGATTCCTCCGGGATCGTCCCCGTTTCTCGCTGATCCACCATCAGGTCAGCACCGGAGCGGCGACCATCGCGGCGATCAGGCCGAGGATCACCACGACGGCGACCAC
>VBFG01000178.1 GCA_005882635.1 Chloroflexota bacterium
CGCCGCCGAGCCGACTGCGACGAGGGGGTCGCCGGCTGTCAGGCGGACGATGGCGTCGACGGAGACGCCGGCCCAACAGATGGCGCCGAAGACGAGGATGAAGTTGCGCGACATCTGGTCACCTTGCTCGAGATCGTCTCGGCCGCGATCGATTCGCTGCCGTGCGGGGAGCACTGCCCGCCAGGCCACCGTAGCCGAAAGTCCTATCCGTTCAAGGCCCAAAGGTCCTATCTGGTTCGCCCCGGCAACGGAAAGACCGGGCGGGCTCCACCAGACCGCACGGGACCGTCGCGTTCCCGCCAGGACGGTCGCGCGGTCTACGGCTGGTCCGCGTCGAGGAAGTCGAGGGTGGCGGCCGCGAACAGCGGCGACGCGCCGAGGTTGTAGTGGGTCAGGCGCGGCAGGATCGCCAGCGCGTGGCCGCCCTTCGGCCGGCCTTCGCCCATCCAGCCGCCGTCGCGAAGGCCGCCGTCGAGGAGCTTGAAGACCTCGACATAGTGGCTCGGCGGCGCCATGTCGGCATCGGCGGCGACGATGAGCGTCGGGACCTGGAGCCCGCGGACCTCCTCGGCGAAGTCGAAGTCCTTCGCCATCGACTCGCCGATCTTGTCGAGCAGCCGGCCGAAGTCCTCCGGTCGCGGCGCGACCCGCTGGTAGAGCTGGTACATCGGCGTGTCCTTCATGAACTCGACCGCCGCCGAGCTCACCTGGCCCTGCTGGGCCAGCATCTCGGGCGGGATCGCGTCGCGGGTAGTGTTGGCCGACGCCATGACCAGCCGACGAACCTTGGCCGGGTACTTGGACGCCGTGAAGAAGGCGACGCCGCCGCCGAGGGAGTAGCCGACGACGTCGGGCTGGTCGAGCCCCAGGTGGTCGATGAGCGCGGCGATGTCATCGGCCATCAGACGGACGTCGATCGGCCGGTCGATGTCGGCGGTCCGGCCGTGACCCTGGAGGTCCGGGACGATCACCTGGTGGTGGTCGGCCAGCGCGGGGATGGTCGGGCCGAACATCTCGCCCGACCCCAGCCCGCCGTGGAGCAGGATCAGCGGCCGCCCGCTGCCGTGCGTCTCGAAATAGAGATGGACGCCGTTGACGTCGGCGTACTGGCCGCTGCTCGTCGCCTCGGTCGTCAAGTCGGTGGCGGTCATCGCGGTGCTCCTCCGGGTCCGGTCTTGATGTCTACACCCATGAGACCGCGGTGGCCGGTCGAACTCATCGTTCGCATCCGAGCTCGGTCGCCTGGCGCCCGCCGCAGCGGTTCGGTCGTCACGCGACCGAACCAACGAACGACGTCGGCGTCCCACGTCGGGTCGGTCAGCCGTCGCCCGAAACCGCCGCCGAGCGAGCCCTCCAGACGCCTCGGGCGTCAGTTCGGTCACCCGGCGCCCGAACGCGAACTGAACCGCGCCTCAGCCGTCGTTTGCGTCGTCCCGCGACCGGTGGCCGCCGCTGCCGATCGTGATGGCGCGCGCCTCGAACAAACATGCTAGGCTTGTGCCTCGCCCCAGTGTGGTGGCGTGCGCGTGTGGTCGACTTCCTCTCGAACTGACCTGCGTCAGCTGTTTTCATGTTCGAGAAGAGTGGAGGTCACTGTGACCACCGGTACTGTCAAGAAGGTCGTCTCCGACCGCGGCTTCGGCTTCATCGCCGCTGACGATGGGAAGGAGTACTTCTTCCATCGCAACGGCCTGACCGCGTCGCTGGACTTCGACCGCCTGAGTGGCGGCGAGAAGGTCGAGTTCGAGATCGAGCAGAGCCCGAAGGGGCCGCGCGCGAAGAACGTACAGAGCGCCTGACCGAGCACCGAAGAGCCGCCCGCATCCAGCGGGCGGCTTTTTCATGTCCGCCGATCGGCGGTGCGGGACGATCAGGCCGAGCGGAGCTCGAAGACCGGGCGGGTCGCGGCGGCGCGCTCCGGATCCGTGAGGACCTCCGAGCCGACGAAGCGGAAGAACAGGCGACCGAATAGCCGGCCGATCAGCGGGAGGTCCGCGACGTAGGGCTGAAGCACGTCACGAAAGAAGGCGACGCCCTCCTCCCGGCTCAGCTCGCGAGCCGTCACGTGCTCCCTCCGGCCGTGCGCCTGGATGTCGCCCTCGCCGGCGGCGCGGAGGTTGCGCGTCCACTGGACGTCGCCGTAGGCACCGATCACCCAGCGCCGGCCGCCGACCTCGACGACGGCGACGGGAGCCGTCCGTGGCTCGCCGCTGGTGCGACCGCGGACGGTGAGGAGTAGGTTCGGGCCCATCGGCATGCCGGCCCGGAGCAGCCGGCTGGTGAGCGGGTTCGACTTTCGGATGAGGGCAGGAGCTTGAGTCATCATCGACCTCCAGGTCGTGCGTGCGGGAGTTGCGGCGACCGACGCGGAGTCGGTCACGTTTGAGCGCAAAGCCTCGTCAACCGGTTGACGGAACGCGACCGGAGAACGTGACCGAATGACATCGACCGACGACCGCGACTGGCTGGCCGAGCGATTCGAGGCCGAGCGACCGCATCTGCGGGCGGTGGCCTACCGGATGCTCGGGTCGGTGACGGAGGCTGACGACGCGGTCCAGGACGCCTGGCTCCGCCTCAACCGAGCCGACGCCAGCCAGGTCGAGAACCTCGGGGGCTGGCTCACGACGGTGGTCGCCCGGCTGTGTCTCGACATGCTCCGGTCGCGAACCGCGCGGCGCGAGGAGCCGATGGGCGTCCACGTCCCGGAGCCGATCGTGTCCGCGGCCGACGGGGTCGACCCCGAGCAGGAGGCGCTCCTCGCCGATTCCGTGGGGCTGGCGATGCTCGTCGTCCTCGAGACCCTGACGCCGGCCGAACGATTGGCCTTCGTCCTGCACGACACCTTCGCCCTGCCGTTCGACGAGATCGCGCCGATCGTCGGACGCTCGACCGAGGCCACTCGGCAGCTGGCCTCGCGTGCGCGCCGGCGGGTCAGGGGAGCGTCGACCTCCTCGGACGTTTCGGTCGCTCGTCAGCGGGAGGTCATCGACGCATTCCTGGCGGCGGCCCGAGGCGGCGATTTCGAGGCGCTCCTTCGTGTCCTCGACCCGGAGGTCGTCGCCCGCGCCGACGCCGGGGCCGGCCCGAGCATCCTCGGCCGGTCGCGTGAGATCCGCGGCGCTCGCGAGGTGGCCAGGCAGGCGATGGCCTTCCGTCAGCTCGCGCCGGGCGCTCGACCGGCCCTCGTCAACGGCTCCGCCGGCCTCGTGGTGTTCACCGGGGATCGCCCGTTCGCCGTCCTCGGCTTCACGATCCGCCGCGGCCGGATCACGGAGCTCGACATCCTGGCCGACCCGGACCGGCTCGCGGAACTGGACCTGGCGGCGGTCGAAACCGGGCGCTCGGGGCAGGCTTCGGCCAGCTGATCCACTCGACAGCCAGAGGCCCGCCCCTCGCGGGACGGGCCTCGGATGCGGTCCGCCGGTCAGACGGAGACCGGCGAGGGGTCGACTACAGGCTTCCGCCTCGGCAGGCGTCGCCAGGATTGAACTCTCTCGGGTCGATGAAACCGGCTCTCACGTCCTGCCCGTACGACTGCACCCGGCCCGGAGGTCCGTTTGCCGGATCGATCCCGGTCGGATCGTCGTTCAGCCCGGAATACGCGCAGATCGAGTTCGAGTGAAGCGGTTCGAGGCTCTTGCCGTTTCCGGTGATCTCACCGGCGAATGCGGCGCTCGCCGTCAGGCTGAGCGCGACGGCCGCGACCGAGACCGCGACACCGAGGCGCGTCTTGAATCCACGGAGCATGGGCGATTCCTCCTCGGCCGAGGTCGGTCTCGCCATTGGCATCCGGCACGACTCGGGCGACCGTTCTTTGGGAACGCCATGCCGCGGAACTCCCCCGTGGCTCCTGCCACCTCTTCCGTGGGTGGAAGGGTGCACCACCGCGGCGCATTCGCGCACGGCGGTCTGCCGGCTTGTGGTGCCGGCACGCACCGACGTCGCGCACGGCGGATCGCCCGCTCAGCCTGGACCCAGGTCCGGTCCCGGGTCGCCACCCGTCGCCGCGCGCGCCAGGCGCGGGAGGTAGTAGTTCCAACCCGCGTGGTGGATTGGTTGCTCCTGGCGCGGCAAGCCGCGATGCGTCAGCCGGACGAGTGTCCCGTCGCCGTCGACGCTGAGCTCGATCTCGACCGTCGACGAGCCGGGCGGCACGGTCGGGCTGCCCACCCAGCCCCAGGTGAAGACGACGCGGGCGTCCTGGACGACCTCGACGAACTCGCCTTCCGCGACCGGGCCTTGCGACAGTGTCATTCGGAACCCGCCGCCGGGTCGCGGGTCGATCTCGGCGGTCTCGCCCTGCCATCGAGCCTACGCAGCCGACTCGGTCAGGTACCGGAACACGTCCGGCGGCGGGGCGGCGATCCGACGCTCGACGCGGACGACGTCGTCGCTCATGTGGCGCCCCGTTGCCGGCGGGCCGACTTCTTTGCCTGGACGTCGGCCTCGACCGTTGCGGCCAGACGGTCGAGCGCCTCCGACCACATCGCCTCGAGGACCGTCGCCAGGGGCCCGAGGGCTGCCCGGTCGGCCTGATAGAGGCGGCGGTTCCCGTCGCGACGGGCGCGAACGAAGCCGGCATCACGAAGGGCACCGAGGTGCTGTGACACGGCGCCGAACGTCAGGTCGAACTGGGCGGCGGTGTCACCGGCCGATCGCTCACGGTCCCAGACAAGGCGGAGGATCTCCCGGCGGTGGGGCTGCGAGACGACCTGCAGGGCATCCATCGAGCGGCATTTTAGTCGAGGTTGAAATAGTTTCGCCGGTCGGCTACTGTAGTCAGGACTAAAATACTTCTGCTGCGGGGCACGGGTGAGGAGAACATGGGCGACTACCACATCCTGATGCAGTTCGATATCGACGCCGACAGCGACACGATCCAGAACGCGCTCCGGACGCAGGACGGCATCCGGGCCTGGTGGTCGACCCACACCGACGGGCCCAGCGGCGGCCAGCTCCGCGTCTCGTTCCCGGACACGCCGGAGCCGTTCCAGTTCACGGTCCGCGAGGATGGCGATCGGACCGAGTGGGTGACCGGCGGCTTCCCGCCATGGTGGGCGGGAACGACGATCCGCTGGGACGTCGGCTCGAACCCCGAGGGCCCTGGGACGAGGCTGCTCTTCAGCCACCGCGACTACGAGCCCGGCAACCCGGTGATCCCGATCGTGACCCCCGCCTGGGCGCAGATCATCGTCCGCCTCAAGGGCTACGCGGAGACCGGCCGGTCGCAGCCCTTCTTCGACTTCTAGGATGGGCCGATGGTCCGCCGCTCGGTCACGAGCGAC
>VBFG01000105.1 GCA_005882635.1 Chloroflexota bacterium
CAGCCATCGTCCGGCGCGAGATCTTCGAGATCATCCGCAACCGGACGCTCCTCCTCGCGATCGTCCTCCCGCCGGTCATCCTCATCGCCCTGCCGATCATCGCCGCCGCCGTGGACACGGGAAAGCACCTGTCGCCGCAGGTCATCCAGAACCTCGTCGCAGCACGGCCGGAATGGGCGGACTTCACCCCCAAGCAGCTCGCGAGCGCGTTCGGGCTGCAGCAGATGCAGTTCGTCTTCCTCCTCATGCCGGCGACCGTCCCGCTCGCGATCGCGTCGTACTCGATCGTCGGCGAGAAGCAGACGCGCAGCCTCGAAGCCGTCATCGCCGCGCCGATCTCGACCGAGGAGCTCCTTGCCGGGAAGGCGATCGCCGCGATCACCCCGGCGGTGCTGACGGTCTGGCTCGCCTACGGCGTCCTCATCGGGGTCGCCGCGTTGACGCTCGGAGGGGCCATCACCCGGGTCATCATGGACCCGACCTGGTTCGCCACGGTGTTCGCGTTGGGCCCGGCGATCGGGCTGGTATCGGTCGTCGTCGGGATCGCGATCAGCTCGCGGGTGAACGATCCGCGCGCCGTTCAGCAGATCGGCACGGTCATCCTCATCCCGTTGGTCGCGTTCATGGTCCTCCAGCTGCAGGCCGGTCAGCTGCTCGCGACGAAGGACTACCTCCTGGCTGCGGCCGGCGTGGCGGCCCTCGGCGTCGTCGGCATCCGGGTGGCCGCACGGCTGTTCGGGCGGGAGTCGATCCTCACCCGCTGGCGCTGACCCGTCAGCCCAAGCCGGCAACGGCGCCGCGCCGCCGCACCAGGACGAGGCGGCCATCGATGGTCCGGATGACCTGCGGTGGCCGCGGCCGGCCGTTGTAGGTCGACGAAAGGCTCGCCGCGTAGGCGCCGGCGTCGCGGATCGCGACGAGGTCGCCGCGCCGGAGCGGCGGCAGGCGATGCTCGTCCAGCTCGTCGGTCGACTCGCAGATCGGGCCGTGGACGACCGCGACATCGGCGTCGGGCGACGAGACGTCCGACGCTTCGGGCCCAACCGGGCGACCCCGCGAGGTCAGGGCGACGATCGGATGGCGGCCGCCGTACAGGGCGGGCCGGATCAGCTCGGTCATCCCGGTGTCGAGCACGACCTGGCGCCCGCCCCGGTCGCGGACGTGGAGGACGCGGCCGACGAGCCAGCCCGACCGGGCGACGACGAACCGGCCCGGCTCGATCGCGAACCGCCCCGGACGGCGATCCGCCGGGATTGCCTCGAGCAGCCGCGGGATCTCCCGGGCGAACCTGGCCGGCCGCGGCCCGGCCTCGCCGATCGGTGGCACGGCGAAGCCGCCACCCACGTCGAGCGTGTCGAACGCCGGCACACCGCCCCGGATCAGGCCGAGGACTGCCAGGCCGCGCCGGACCGCGTCGCGCCAGGCATCGACCGCGCCGAGCTGCGATCCGACGTGGACCTGGACCCCACGCGGTCGGAGCCCGACCCCGGCGGTGACGACCATCTCGACGGCGGCGCTCAGCTCGGTCTCGGTCATGCCGAACTTCGACCCGCCCCGCCCGACGGCGAGACCGGCGTGCGTCTCCGGCGCGACGTCGGGATTCAGCCGGAAGAGGACGTCGAGCGGCCGCCGCCCGCCGCGCCCGAGCTCCGCGCGGGTTGCCTGCGCGACGAGCACCGCCGCCTCGTCGCTCGATTCGATCGCCAGCCACCCGATCGGATCGCCGTCGGCGGCGGAGCCGACCGCCGCCGCCAGGTCCGCATCGGTCTTGCCCACGCCCTCGAACGTGATCCGCGGGTTCGGCACGCCGGCCCGTCGGGCGATCGCCCATTCACCACGCGAGACGACGTTCGCCCCGAGGCCGTGTCCCGGCCCGGTGACGAGGGCGACGACCGCGCCGACGTCGTTGGCCTTCAGCGAGTACTGCCGGATCCACGGATCCGGGAACGCCGCTCGCAGCTCCTCGGCGGCAGCCGCGACCGCGGCCTCGTCGATCAGGTAGACCGGCGTCCTGAACCGCCTCGCGGCGACTCGCAGCGCATCGGCGATCGCCGGGAGCCGGTCGGGAGGATCGACCGGCGGGGCAGCGCTGCTCGGTCGGCGCCGCTGCGCCGGCCGGTCGGCCATGGCGCTAGAGGATCTTCCGCGGGCTCAGCGCGATGCTCGCGAGGGCCGAGACGACGCTGATGATCAGGGCCGCCAGGACCGCCCCGATGATCGCGTCGGAGTTCAGGGTCGGTGGGAAGTCACCCACCTTGAACCCGAGCTTCAGCTGTCCGGAGAGGAAGGCGGTGAGGAGGAGCATCAGCGCGTTGATGACGAACGCGATCAGCCCCAGCGTCAACAGCCCGATCGGCATCGAGAGCGCCTTCACGATCGGCTTGATGTAGCTGTTGACCAGGGCGAAGACGAGGGCGACGAGGAGCAGCTTCCACCAGTCGTTGCCGTAGTTGAACGAGATGAGGTTGCTCGGCAGCACCTTGATCGCGACGAGCAGGGCGGCGGCGTTGATCAGGATGCGGACGATGAGCTCGACCATCGGGTCCCTCCGAAGCCTGGGCGGCGGGGCCGGCCGATCCGATCCGGCCGGGGGATCATCGCACGCTTCAGCGCGCGAGTGAGCGCTCGAGCCCGGCCTTGACCGCCGGCCACTCGTCGTCGATGACGCTGTAGTAGGCGGAGTGGCGCATCCGCCCGTCCGGCATGACCATGTGGTTGCGGAAGATGCCCTCGAACGTCGCCCCGACGCCGAGGAGCGCGGTCCGCGACGGCGCGTTCAGCGAGTCCGTCTTGAACTCGACCCGGCGGCAGCCGAGCGTCTCGAACGCGTAGGTCAGCATCAGGAGCTTCGCCTCACGGTTCGCGCCGGTCCGTTGCCAGGCGGGGGCGATCCAGGTCCAGCCGATCTCGAGGCGGCGGTGCTCGAGGACGATGTTGAGGTAGCGGCTGCTGCCGATCGGCCGGCCGGTCGCCGCCTCGAGCGTCACGAACGGCAGCTCCGTCCCGGCGTCGCGCGCGCGAATCGTCGTCTCCGCCCAGTCCCGCAGGTCCGCCTCGCTGGTGGGCCGCGCGATCGTCCACCGCCAGATCGCCGGGTCGAGCCCCACGTCCGCCAGCCGCGGGACGTGCTCCAGCTCGAGCGGCTCCAGCCGGACGATCCGGCCGGCCAGCGTGACCGGTTCGACGCGATCGGGTGCGAGCGCCATCGATCGATGGTAGCCGCTCCGCTGCGGGGCCCGATCCGCCGCTAGACTCCACGCCCGTGACGGCCTTCGGCGACCGAGTCGACGCGTTCCTCGACGCCACGTTCGCCCTCGATCCACTGTTCGCGACGCGGGTCGGGAACCACGCCCACGATTCGAGTTGGCCGGAGCTGTCTGCCGCCGGTCGCGAGCGCCGCCTGGCGTTCGCCGCGGATTGGTCGGCGGCCTTCGCGGCGTTCGGCGACGACGAGCTCAGCGCCGACGAGCGGATCGATCGCGACGTCCTTCTCGGTGAGCTGGCCTCCCAGACGTTCGGCGACAGCGAGCTCCGCGAGGACGCGTGGAGCCCGATGTGGTGGGTCTACGTGATCGGCGAGGGGCTGTTCGGCCTGCTGGCCCGTGAGTTCGCCCCGCTCGCCGACCGGCTGACGTCGATCTCGGCGCGCGCGGAGGGCATCCCGGCGCTCCTCGCCGCAGCGCGCGACGTGCTTGTCGGGATCGACGGCCGGCCCGTCGACCGTCTCCACGCGGAGAAGGCGCTCGAGCAGTGGCCGGGCCTCATCTCGATCGTCGACGATGCGATCGAGGCCGGCGAGGCGGCAGCGGGAGCCGGCGACGATGCCGTGGCCGCCGTGCTGGCCCGGCTGCGTGCCGCGCGTCGGACCGCGGGCGATGCCCTGGCCGCCTTCGAGGCCCACGTGCGCGACGATCTCCTGCCGCAGTCGGTCGGCGAGGGGCGCCTGGGACCGGACCTGCTCGCCGCCAGGATGGCCCACACGATGCGCGACCCGGCGATGACGCCCGAGCGCATCCGCGAACGAGCCGAGCGCGAATTCGGGGCGGTGCGCGCGGAGATGATCCGCATCGCCCGTGAGATCGCGCCGCGCTGGCTGGGATGGGATCCGGGCACGATGCCGGTCGAGGACGTGGCGGTCGTCCGGGCGGTCCTCGACGCGATCGCGGTGGAGCATCCGGAGCCGACGGAGCTGATCGCCTTCTGCCGGGCGGAGCTCGACCGGATCGAGGCGTTCTGCCGTGACCGCGACCTCGTCGGCCTGGCCGACGAGCCCCTCGAGATCAGCTGGACGCCGGTCTTCCTGCGAGCATCCGGCGGAGCGATGCTCAACTCGCCGGGACCGCTTGATCGCGGCGAGAAGACGATGTTCCTCATCACCCCGATCGAGGATGACGCCTCGCCCGAGCAGGTCGAGTCACACCTCCGCGAGGACAACGACCGGATGCTCCGGCTGCTGACGATCCACGAGGCGGTGCCCGGCCACTACCTCCAGGGCGTGTACGCCAATCGCTCGTCGTCGATCGTCCGGACGATCTTCTGGAGCGGCGTCTACGCCGAGGGTTGGGCGGTGTACGTGACCCAGGTGATGATGGACGAGGGCTACGGGTCGGACGACCCGGCGCTCCTCCTCACTCACTGGAAGTTCTACCTCCGCTCGATCGTCAACGCCCTGATCGACGTCGGGATCCACGCCGACGGGATGAGCGAGGGCGAGGCCGTCGCGCTCATGGTCGACGGCGGCTTCCAGGAGGAGGCCGCCGCACGCGCGAAGTACGACCGGGCGCGCCTCACGTCGACCCAGCTGTCGACCTACTTCGTCGGGTCGCTCGCGTTCTGGGACCTGGAGGACGAGGTCCGCCGGCGCGAGGCGATCGCGGCGGGCTCCCCCGAGGCGATCCCCGCGCCGCGCGTCGTCGGCGGCTACGGTGAGACGCCCGGCTTCAACTACCGCCGCCACCTCGAGGCGTGCCTCGTCCACGGCGCGCCACCGATGCCGTTGCTCCGCCGGCTCGTCCTCGCCTAGGCACCCGACCGCCGTCGCGGAGGGACGCGGCCAGGCGGTCGACGTCGAAGCCGGCCTCCTCGGCGGCCGATCGAAGGCGTCCGATCGCCGGAGACGTCCGCTTCGCGCCCCTGGCCCGGGCGATACCGCGGGCGAGCTCGAGCAGCTCGTTCCACCGTTCGCGGCTGAAGTACATCCGACCATTCCAGTCATGGATCTCGAGGAAGGCCCGGACATCGGGATCGTCCAGCCAGCGCCTGGCGAGGGCAGCCGGGTCGCGGACGTCGGGCGGTCCGGCGAGGCCGATCGCGAGGCGGGTCCGCCGGATCGCGTCCTCGTCGAAGCCGGACCAGCGGAGCGGCTCGGTCAGTCGGAGGTCGTCGAACGTGCGGCGGTCGATGCCGGGAACCGCCTCCGCGATCCTCCGCGCGGTCTCACCGGCGTCGCGCCCGTCCAGGATTGCCGTGACGCGCTCGTGGACCGGGCGCAGGCGAAGCAGGGCCAGGGCCTCGTCGAGGGACGGGACCCAGGCGCCGCCGAGCTCCCGGGCGAGGTCGGCCCACGGCTCGTGGGCCGTCGAGACAACCTCGCGCATCTCGTCGATCACGAGACAGCCGTAGGCCGCGAGCTGGACATGCAGGCCGCGCGATCGCAGTTCGCCGATCGATCGCAGCGTCTCGCGCCCGGCGCGTCGATCGCGCAGGCGGAGCCAGCCGTCGTCGGGGCCGGCGAGGCCCAGCGCCGACGCCAGAGCGTCGCGGCGGTGTGTCCTCGAGCCGTCGGGGGCCTTCTCGGCGAAGCCGACGGAATCGCGGATCCAGCCGGCCGCCGAGCCGAACCGGTTGTGGTACACGATGAGCGACCGGTCGGCGCCGCGCCCGTTGGAGTAGGCGAAGACGTCCTCGACCAGCGTCCCGCCGTCGCCGACCACGTCGTACAGCCGGAAGTCGGCCGAGCCGGCGTAGCGATGGCGGGCCCGGAGGAGCGGCACGATCTGGGCGTCGAAATCAACCAGCAGGCCCTGGTTCGGAGCCTCGTCGAGGCGCGCCCGCTGGAACTCCATCCCATACTTCTCGGTGAAGCCCTCGATCTGGCCGTGGCCGATCATCGGCAGTCCCGGCAGCGTCGCCAGGAGCGTCGCCGCGCCGAAGTACTTGTCGCCGGTCCCGAACTGCTCGATCGCGGTCTCCTCGTCCGGGTTCGTCAGAAAATTCACGTAGCGGCCGAGGATCGCCGGATCGAACTCGACCGTGTCGCGGATGACCTTCCGGTAGCCGGCGTTGTTCTCGTCCCGGATCATGTGCATGAACGCGCTGTTGTAGACACGGTGCATCCCGAGCGTCCGAACGAAGTAGCCCTCGAGAAGCCAGAACGCCTCGGCCAGGAGGAGCGTGTCCGGGGCCTCCGTCGCGACCCGGTCGACGACCTCCCGCCAGAACTCGTCTGGCATCCGCCGGTCGAACTCGCGCCGTGGCAGCGAGCCGTGCTCGGCTCGCGATGGGATCCCGCCGCCGCCCCCCGGTTCCGGGTACCACAGCCGTTCGATGTGCTTCTTGGCGAGGACCATCGCCGCGTCGAAGCGGATGACGGGGAAGCGGCGGGCCACGTCGAGGATCGTCCGGATCACGACCTCGCGGACGTCGGGGTTGAGGAAGTCGAGCTGGGCGGTGTCGTTCCAGGGGAAGCTCGTCCCGTCGTTGCCGTGGTAGACGTAGCGCCGCTCGCCGGTCGCCGTGTCGCGTCGCTCGAAGACGACGGCCGCGTCGCTGTCGTCCCAGTAGTGGTCCTCGATCCGGATCGCGACGCGCGGGTCGTCGGAGAGATTCGCACCCTCGAACCGGTAGGCGGGGTAGGGCGGCTCCGACAGCTGGATGAACCGCCCGGGATGGTCGATCACCCAGCGTGAGTCGATCCCCATGTGGTTCGGGACCATGTCGCTCGCGAGGCGGATGCCGTGGCGCCAGGCCTGATCGCGGAGGCGGGCGAGGGCGTCCTCGCCACCCAGGTCATCGGCGATGCGGTAGTCGTCGAGCGAGTAGGCCGACGCGACGGCGTCCTGGTTGCCCCGCCAGCGTTTGATCCGCTCCGACGCCCGTGAGCGCTGCCACAGACCGATCAGCCACAGGCCGGTGATCCCCCGGGCGGCGATCCCCGCCAGCTCGTCGTCCGGGATCGCGTCGAGCGTCCGAATCTCGCGGCCGTGGCGCCGAGACAGCTGGTCGAGCCAGACGTAGGTGCTCTTCGCGAGGAGGACGAGTCGGGGCATCCACTCGCGGTCCTCGGAGAAGCGCTCGACCTCGGCCTCGGCGCCGACGAACGACGGTGCCTCACCGCTCCCGACCGGGCCGCCGCCGAACCGCTGGTGAAGGCCGCGCTGTTCCTCGGCCAGGATCCCGATCGCCAGGTCGATCTGCGCAGCGAGCCGATCGAGGGCGGCACCGAGCAGCCAGCCCCAGTGGTCGCGAACGTACCGCAGCTGGCCGGCGAGCGAGTCGGGGAACTGGCGGGCCGGCTGGCGCAGGAGCTCGAGGAGCGGGAGTCCGTCGCCGGGACCGCCCTCGAGGACCTGCCCGGCCTGGTAGCGCTCGACCGCCCGAATCGCCGCCGCGAGGCTCGCAGCCGGCAGGCCCCGCTCGTCGACGAGGTCCCGGAGGGGGTCCGCGGCCGGATTGTCGTTGGCCAGGTGGATGAGGATCAGGTCCTCGAGTCGGGCGGCGGCCTCCTCGTCGATCCCCGGGAAGGCGGTCGCGAAGGATCGCAGGAGCGTCGCCGTCCGGCGGGGGCCGGCTTCCTCCCGGACCGCCGGGAGCGCGGCGCCGATGGCGGCCTCCGGCCGGCGGCGGGCGGCCTCGACGATCGCGAGATGAGCGACCTCGTGGAGCAGGCTGAGGGCGAGGAGCTCGCCGGGGAGCGGCTGACGCTCGCCCGGCTCGCGCTCCGCGTTCAGCGCGCCGACGATCCGGCGGGCCGCGGTCGGCGGCAGGGGACCGGCCGCCGGCACGCTGTCATCGACCGCGAGCCGCTCCAGCGTCGTGCCGAGGAAGGGAATCCGCTCCACTGGCCGAGTGTGGCATGTCGCCGCCGGGACGGCTCCCGGGGCGGCGACGGATCAGCCGACCGGCACGGCCTCCCGGCGGCGCGTGGCGATGACGTGCTCGACCGAGCGGCGGAGCAGCTCGAGCCCGGCCGGGTCGAACTCGTACGACCAGCGCCGGACCCGCTCGGGCCGCTCGAACCGGCTTTCCAGGCCGTTGGCGATCGCCTCGCGGGACAGGAGGATGACGTCGGCCGTGCGGTCGATCAGGTCGAGCTCCCGGTCGCCGTCGATCGTCGCCGACAGCAGCTCGACGCCGGTCGTCCCCGACAGGGCGAGCGTCTCGCTCATGTTCTCGGCGCCGCGCTCCGACGCGCAGACCAGGCCGACGCGCGAGCCCGCCGGGAGACCGGCGATCTCGTGGACGAGCTCCATGTAGCCCGGCCCGACGAGCATGGCCACGACCGGCACGCGGCCGTGGACGAGCGCCTGGGCCTCGTCGGCGTGGAACGTCGACGTCGCGACGAGGTCGTAGTGGAACCGCTCGAGCCGATCGGGCAGGTCGTCGAGGAGCGTCCCCTCGACGTCGATCAGCTCGCCGAAGGTCTCGACCAGACGCTGGGCGTCGTAGCCGGCGTCGGCGTTCGTGCACTCGGCGAAGAGGACCTGGACCTTGGGTCCCGGGCGCTTCCGCTCGCTCGCCGCGGCGAACGCGGCCGCCGCCACCTCGTCGGCCCCGAACCCGGCCTGCGCCGCCCGCCGGAGCATCTCCGCGACGATCCCGGCCAGGGCCTCCGCCCCGCGTCGCTGCGGCGGGCGGTCCGCCACGTGGGTGCCGGCCCCGTGTCGACTCGTGACGTAACCGGCGTCGGCCAAACGTCGATAGACCGCGCGGATCGTGTTGGGATTCACTCTGAGTGCGGCACCCATCTCCCTCACGGGGGCAAGACGGGCGCCGGGCAGGAGCCGGCCGGAATCGATCTGGTAGGCGAGCTGCCAGAAGATCTGGGTCGAGATCGGGACATCGGAATCGCGCTCGACGTCGACATCGCCGGGGGCGCCCGTCATGCGGTCGTCGGCGGGTCGGTCATCGTCGGGACGAGACAGTTGTCCTATTGACATAGTCGAATAGTCCAAGTAGGATTTTGGCCTAGTTCACTGTACCAAAGGAAATCAGGTGGCAGCGATGGAACTCCTCATCATCGTCGCCGCTCTCGCGCTCCTCGGCGGCGCCGCGCAGCGTTGGGGCGTCGACTCGCGGGTCACGAGCCTCGACTCCCGGTATCCGGAGCTGACCGGGCTCTTCTAGCACCCTCTGCAAATCTACGCCGTCGCCCCTCCCGCGACGGAACCAATCAGCCCGCGGCGCGCAGGCCGCGGGCTGATGGATTCTCGGACCGAACCGCGGGCGATCGGGGCCGGACCGCCCGAGGAGGAGTCAGAAGGGCCGTCCCTGGACGATGCCGGGCTGCATCGCCCGGAGGCGCGCGATCCGTTCGGCGATGGGCGGGTGGGTCGAGAACAGGCTGCCGATCTGGCGACCGAGGAGCGGATTGACGATGAACAGGTGGGCGAACGCGGGGTTCGCCGCCGGGGCCGGCGAAGGGGCCGGCTGACGGGGATCGGCGGACCGCCGGCTGAACCGGTCGAGGAGGCCGGGCCGGGCGCGGTTCGCCGCGTCGAGCCCCTGGAGCGCGGAGGCCAGACCCTCCGGGTCGCCGGTCAGCAGCGCGCCCGAGCGGTCGGCGCCGTACTCGCGGCCGCGGGAGACGGCCAGCTGGATGATCAAGGCCGCGATCGGGGCGAGGATGATCGCGATCAGCGCGCCGAAGCCGCCGCCCTGGCGATCATCGCGGCCGCCGAACAGCATCTGGAACTGTGCCATCTGGGCGAGGAAGCTGATCGCGCCGCCGATCGTCGCGGCGATCGTGCCGATGAGCGTGTCGCGGTTCTTGACGTGCGAGAGCTCGTGGGCGAGGACGCCGCGGAGCTCGCGCTCATCCATCAGGTCGAGGATGCCGGTCGTCACGGCGACAGCGGCGTGGTTCGGGTCACGTCCGGTCGCGAAGGCATTGGGCTCCGGCCGGTCGACGAGGTAGAGGCGGGCATCGGGAGGCCGGCCCGGTTGGCGAGGTCGCCGACGATCTGGCGGAGGCGGGGCAGCTCGCCGGGCTTCAGCTCGCGCGCGCCGTTCGCCTTGAGGGCGAGCGTGTCGCTCTTCCAGTAGACGAACGCGTTCATCGCGACGGCGAAGACGAGCCCGATGACGAGCCCGCCGCGGCCGCCGAGGAGGCCGGAGACGGCGATGAGGAGCCCGCCGAGCGCGGCGAGCAGGGTCCAGGTCTTGAGGCTGTTGGAGAGGTTCGAGATCACGGTGCTGTCATCTGGGGTCTGGCGCGCCGGCGGCGTGTCCGGATCGGGCGGAGCCGGCGGCCGGGGCGGTCGCAGGTTCAGCGTGCCCTGCTGGGCCCGAACCGGCAACCGAGCCGAGATCGAGGATTCGCGTCGGATTCGCCACGTGACGATCGTCGTTTCCGCGCGGCGGCACTCCTTCGCGCGCCGGCCCTCCCCCGCGCGCCTGACAGGCGCACGCTCCCACCAGGCGCGCTCCGCGGGCGATCGCCGTTCGGCGCCGAGCCCACTGCGCCTCGAGGGCGCGTTCCGACGATGACCGTGCATGGTTCGGCTGCGAATCGTGCGGGTGCTGTCGAATGTGCCGGCGAGCCCTGCGTAGATCTCTCGGATTCGCGCCTGACGGGCGCGCGAAGCGGCTGGCCGAAGCGGCTGCCCGAAGCGGCTGGCCGATCAGTGATCCGCCGGAGGTGGTTGGTCGACGTCCGCCAGGGCCATCCGGTAGATCGCGGCGCCGTCGAGCCCGCGCGACGGGGACGTCAGCAGCTCCAGGTCCGCGACGAGACGCCGCTCGATCTGGGTCCCCTCGCGGTCGACGAGGCGGGCGGCCCGCCCGGCCGCACGGAGGACCTGCCGCGTCTCCGGCCGGATCGGGTCGTCCCAGTACCAGCCGTCGCTCGCGAACATCGCCAGCCGCCAGCGCTGGGCCTCGAGGAGGTCGAGCGCCCGGCGGCGGGCGCGGTCGTCGGCCGTCGGCCAGCATTGAGACGCGAAGTCGGCCGCCGTGATCCGGCCGACGACAACGTCGACGTACGCGTCGCGGGCCGCCTCCGGGTCGGCGTCTCCGGGCAGCGCGGCGAAGGCCGTCGACGTGACGACGTCGATCGCTCCGGCCAGCCGTTCGAACGCGGCTCGGAGCGGGCCCTTCCAGCGACCGTCGGCCGCATCCGGGCACTCCGCGCTCCAGCGGGCCACGCCGTGATGGCAGCTCCACGAGGTCCGTTCCGCGATCCGGATGGCCGGGTGCGGATGGTCGGCGGGCTCCGCGACGATCTGGTCGACGGTGACGACGTCGAAGCTTCGATCCTCAGTCGCCGCACCCGGCACAACGAGCCGCTGCAGGAACAGGTCGCGGAATTGCCGGTGATGGCCGTAGAGCTCACCGTCGGTGGCGATCAGCGCGATCGGCGATTCGAGGGGCTCGGGTCCGCCGCCCAGGCGCGGCGCGACGCGCTCGCGGGCGAACCGGTCGGCATCGGCCGTCGCCTCGGGCTCGAAGGAGGCCGACGCCGACAGGCCCCCGTCGTAGAAGACGACGACGATGGTGCGGTCATCGCCGAGCTCGACCCGGTAGGGTCGACGGGTGTCGATGCCGCTGGTCGCCGCCTGCCACGGGGCGAGGATGGTGAACTCGATGCCCTCGGCCTCGGCATCCCGCAGCGTTGCCAGGTCGACGGCCGTCTCCGGCAGCCACAGGCCGGCCGGCCGCCGGCCGAACCGGATCTCGAAGTCGCGGATCCCCCAGCGGATCTCGGTCCGCCGATCGGCCGCCGACGCGAGCGGCAGGATCGAGTGATGAAACGGCTGGGCGATCGCCGCTGCACTCTCGGCGACGAACCGCCGGTACGTGGCGGGGTCCTCGACCGCCAGCCAGCCGGCCAGCGTGGGGCCGAGGTTCCACGAGATGTGGGCGAGCGACCCTCGCTCGGCGTTCGGCCGATAGCACTCGGCATCGACCCGGTGGTTCCAATCGTGGAACGGCGCCGCCGACGGCTCGGCTGGGACCTCACCGGTCCAGGGGTCGATGCGCAGGGGCTGGTAGAAGTGGGCGTGGACCGCCAGCCGGCCGCGACTCACCCGGCGGCCGCGCTCCGCTCGGCGCGACGGTCGGCGCTGACCGTCACCCGCTGCTCGATCGTGATCGGCGCGCAGTCGCCGGGAGCCAGCGTGACGAGCCGACCGATGAGCGCCGCGCTGCCCTGGTAGACGAGCTCGAAGCCACCCTCGGAGTTCGAGACCGTCTCGATCGGGGCGATCCAGACGTCCTCGGCCGGGGTCAGGTTCGTGTCGACGCGGATCCCGAGGAAGTCGTTGCCTGCGGCAAGGTGGTCGATGGACGACGCCTCCAGGCGAGCGTCGTGGGCCACCCGCCGGCCGTCGGCTTCGGACCACGCAGACGGGTTCCCACCCCCGCCGAGGAGCATCGTCGACCATTCGACCGCGATCCGTGCGTTCAGGGTCGTCCTTCCGGTGTTCGTGACGCTCAGCGTGAGTCCGAGCTCGGGGTCCAGTCGGCCGCCGCCGATCCGGATCGTCTTCTCGGCGCGGACAGGATGCGCCAACCCGTCGACTCGGACCGTCCCGTCGCGCACAAGAGACACGGTCGTCGGAGACAGGCCCGTCATGATCCACGAGCCGCCCGCGAAATCGCCGAGGTCACCTGACCCGGCCGCGATGTCGTCGGGCGTGGCGTCCGGCGCGAAGAACCGAAGGAGCCCGGAGCGTCGCTCGTCGGCGTCGTACCGGAGGTGGGCGCTCAGGCCGGCCTGCTTGGACATCACGATGTCGTGGATCGAGGCGATCTCGTCGCCCTCCTCCGCCGCATCGGCGCCGGCGACCGCCGCGGCGCGGGCGTCGAGGGCGCGAACGCGTTGGTGGTACGCCTCCGGCCGGCGGCGGAGGACCGCCGCCAGCGCGAAGCGGGCGGCGCGAAGGTCCCAGCGGCCGATGCCACCGCCCTCGTCGGGCTTGACTGCGATGATCTGACCGGCGTCGGCGAGGAGGACCTCGGGCCGGCCGTCAAGGTCGAGATCGGTCTGGATCCCGGACTGCGGCGGGTCGTCGCCGATGGCCAGGTCCTCCGCCGCGATCAGGTTCGCGAGATTGGCCAGCCGCAGGTCGGGGAGGTAGATGCCCCCGAACAGGCCGTGCCAGTACGGATCGTTCGACTGGCCGGCCAGAAGGTGATCGAGCGCAGCGTCCCGGACAGGGCCTGCCGGCATTGCGTCGACGAGGGCAGAGCTCCGGAGCATCTGCTTGTGGAGGTCGTTGACCTCGCGGTAGCGGACCTGGAAGTTGCGCCAGATCGCTCCGCGCAGCCAGCGGATCTCGGGCCGGCCCGCGTCGCGGGCCTCGTGGACCGCCTTCGAGTAGGCGAGGGCTTCGTCCGCCGGAAGGGCCCACTCGCCCATCTCCGCATAGGAGCCGGTCGGCAGGTAGACCCGTCCGATCGGGGCGTGGTCGGCCAGCCAGCGCGACGGCGTGACGGTCTGGAGCCAGTCGGCATTCGCCTCGAGGGCGGAGAAGAACTGGTCGACCCAACCGTTCGTCCAGCAGTGCTCGTAGGTCGTTGGCCAGGCGCCGAACTTCTCGCCGTCGTCGCCCATCGTCCCGACGCGGTCGCCGCCCTCCGTCGCGTGGTCGCGGAGATGGCCGATGACCGACCCCACCGGGCTGAACGGGATGTGATAGCGGAGGCCCT
>VBFG01000041.1 GCA_005882635.1 Chloroflexota bacterium
ATTCCTTTACTGGTTTCGTCCGCCGACCCGAGATCGGATCGAGTCCATCCGACGAATCATGGGTTGCCGGACACGCCTCGCGGCCCGGTCTTGGCGACCCGTCGGAGATGGGTCGATCGGCTGATTGCGGGGCAAGGCCTCCGTGCTAGCATGGCCTCAAGGGCGTTCAGCCGGACGCTCAGCAGGGAACAGACGTTCGACCCGAATGGACCGCTTCGACAAGTTCACGGATCGCGCGCGCAAGGTCCTCACCCTTGCCCAGGACGAAGCGCAGCGATTCAACCACAACTACATCGGCACGGAGCACTTGCTCCTCGGCCTCGTCCGCGAGGGCGAGGGCGTCGCCGCGCGGGTCCTCGAGAACATGAACGTCGAGCTGGCGAAGGTCCGGACCGCCGTCGAGTTCATCATCGGGCGGGGCGACCGGCCGGTGGTCGGCGAGGTCGGGCTGACGCCGCGGGCGAAGCGGGTCATCGAGCTGGCCATCGACGACTGGCCATCGACGAGGCCCGTCGCCTCGGCCACAACTACATCGGCACCGAGCACCTCCTCCTCGGGCTCGTCCGGGAAGGGGAGGGGATCGCCGCGGGCGTCCTGGAGTCGCTCGGCGTCAACCTCGACAAGGTCCGCCACGAGGTGATCCGGGTCCTGTCGCAGAGCTCCTCGGCCGGGCCGACCCAGGAGACGAAGCGGGCGAGCAAGACCCCCACGGTCGACCAGCTCGGGATCAACCTCACCGAGCTCGCCCGGTCGGGCAAGCTCGATCCGGTCATCGGCCGCGAGAAGGAGATCGAGCGCGTCATCCAGATCCTGTCGCGCCGCCAGAAGAACAACCCGGCGCTGATCGGTGAGCCGGGAGTTGGCAAGACGGCGATCGCCGAAGGCCTCGCTCACCGGATCATCAACGGCGACGTGCCCGAGACCCTGCTGAACAAGCGCGTCCTGACCCTCGACATCGGGTCGCTCGTCGCCGGCACGAAGTACCGCGGCGAGTTCGAGGAGCGGCTCAAGAAGATCATCGAGGAGCTCCGCAACACGAACGACGCGGTCCTCTTCATCGACGAGCTCCACACGCTCGTCGGGGCCGGCGCCGCCGAGGGCGCGATCGACGCGGCCAACATCCTCAAGCCGCCGCTGTCGCGAGGCGAGCTGCAGTGCATCGGTGCGACGACGCTCGACGAATACCGCAAGTACATCGAGCGCGACGCCGCCCTCGAGCGGCGGTTCCAGCCGGTCATGGTCGAGGAGCCCACGCTGGAGCAGACCGTCGACATCCTCATGGGCATCCGCGAGCGCTACGAGCAGCACCACAAGGTCGCGATCACCGACGGCGCGGTGCAGGCGGCCGCCGACCTGTCGAGCCGCTACATCACCGACCGCCATCTTCCGGACAAGGCGATCGACCTCATCGACGAGGCCGCGTCGCGGGTCCGGCTCCGCCACGCATCCGCGCCGCCCGCCCTGCGGGAGGCCCAGAAGGAGCTGGACCGCGTCACGAAGGAGAAGGACGCGGCGATCAACAACCAGGAGTACGAGGAGGCCGCCCGGCTTCGGGAGGCGGAGGCGACCTCACGGGAGACCGTCGAGAAGCTCCGCGCGGAGTGGCAGTCGCAGGTCTCGAGCGATCAGCCGACCGTCGACGAGGAGGAGATCGCCCAGATCGTCGCCATGTGGACCGGCATCCCGGTCACCCGCATCGCGGCCGAGGAGTCCGAGCGGCTGCTCCACATGGAGGAGGCGATCCACGCCCGGGTCATCGGCCAGGAAGAGGCCATCTCGATCATCTCGAAGGCGGTCCGTCGAGCCCGCGCCGGCCTGAAGGACCCGAAGCGGCCGATCGGCTCGTTCATCTTCCTCGGCCCGACCGGTGTCGGGAAGACCGAGCTCGCCAAGGCCCTCGCCGAGTTCATGTTCGGCAGCGAGGACGCGCTCATCAAGATCGACATGAGCGAGTTCATGGAGCGCCACAACGTCAGCCGGCTCGTCGGAGCGCCTCCCGGCTACGTCGGTTTCGACGAGGGCGGCCAGCTGACCGAGGCCGTCCGTCGCAAGAGCTACGCGGTCGTCCTGCTCGACGAGGTTGAGAAGGCCCACCCGGAGGTCTTCAACATCCTGCTCCAGATCCTGGAGGACGGGCACCTGTCCGACGCGAAGGGCCGCCGGGTCGACTTCCGCAACTGCATCATCATCATGACCTCGAACCTCGGCGCGAAGCAGCTCCAGACGAACTCCGCGCTCGGTTTCCGGGCGATGGGCGAGACCGAGGCGGCTCGGGCGGAGTCGTCCTACGAGCTGATGAAGGAGAAGGTCGCGGCAGAGCTGAAGAACAACTTCCGCCCCGAGTTCCTCAACCGCATCGACGCGACGGTCGTCTTCCGGTCACTGACGGTCGAGGAGATCGCCCAGATCGTCGACCTGATGCTCTCCCGGGTCCGCGACCAACTCCGCGCCCAACAGATGTCGCTCGAGGTCACCGACGCGGCGAAGGAGCACATCATCAAGCTCGGCTACGACGTCGCGTACGGTGCGCGACCGCTCCGCCGGGTGATCCAGAACATGGTCGAGGACGTCCTCGCCGAGCATCTCCTGCTCGGCAAGTACGAGCCGGGCACGACGATCGTCGTCGACCGCGACCCCGAGGCCGGCCTCGACATCCACGCCGCCGAGCCGCTGACCCCGGTCGAGGCCTGATCGGCCGCCGGGCCCGGCGGCGTCCGGAATGAGCAAGGCTCCCGGGCGCGGCCAGACGCGCTACGTCTGCCAGTCGTGCGGCGAGGCCTTCCTCCGCTGGGAGGGTCAGTGCCGGGCCTGCTCGGCCTGGAATAGCCTCGTCGAGACGGTCGTCCGAGCCGAGCCCAAACCGCCTCGCCTCGCGGTCGGCCCCGGCGTCGGCGGCGCCGTCGCCACGTCGAGACTGGGTGACGTCGGGTCGGCGGATGGGGCGCGGTTGACCATCGGGATCGCCGAGCTCGACCGGGTGCTGGGCGGGGGCCTCGTCCCGGGGTCGGTCGTCCTCGTCGGCGGCGAGCCGGGGATCGGCAAGTCGACGCTGCTCCTCCAGGCTGCGGCCGGCGTCGCCGCGCGAGTCGGCCCCGACCGGGTCCTGTACGCGACCGGCGAGGAGTCCGCGGCGCAAGTCCGGCTCCGGGCAGAGCGGCTCGGGCTCCTCGACGGCCCCGCGGCAGACATCCGGATCGCGTCCGAGTCCTCGGTCGACCGGATCGGGGACGTCGCCGCGTCGCCGCCGATGCCGGCGCTCCTGGTCGTCGACTCCATCCAGACCGCGACGGTCGACGACCTCGACGGGCCGGCCGGCAGCGTCGGCCAGGTCCGCGGCTCCGCGCTCCGGCTGATGGAGCTGGCGAAGCCTAACGGGATCGCGGTCGTCCTTGTCGGGCACGTGACGAAGGACGGGTCGATTGCCGGGCCGAAAACGCTCGAGCACCTGGTCGATGCCGTGCTGACCCTCGACGGCGACCGATATGCCCCGATCCGTCTGCTGCGCGCGTCGAAGAACCGGTTCGGCTCGACGGATGAGGTCGGCGTCTTCCAGATGAGCGATGGTGGCCTCAGCGAGGTCGCCGACCCTGCTCGGGCGTTCCTCGCCGAGCACGACGGGCCGGCGCCGGGCAGCGTCGTGGCGCCGACCCTCGAGGGATCGCGGCCGCTCCTCGTCGAGGTCCAGGGCCTCGTCGCGCCAGGGCCCGGCGGAACGCCGCGTCGGACGACCAGCGGCGTCGACTCGAACCGCGTGGCCCTGCTCGTGGCGGTCCTCGCCCGGCGCGCCGGGATCGGCCTGGCCAGCCACGACATCTACGTCAACCTCGCGGGCGGCCTGACGGTCGACGAGCCGGGGCTCGACCTGCCGCTCGCCCTCGCCCTCGCCTCGTCACTCCGCGACCGCCCGATCGGCCCCGGCACGGTCGCGATCGGGGAGGTCGGGCTGCTCGGCGAGCTGCGGGCCGTGTCCGGGCTCGACCGGCGGCTCCGCGAAGCTGCCCGGCTCGGGTTCGTGCGGGCGGTGGTCCCGCGGGCTGGCCGAGGCGCCCCGACACCGGACGTGCCCGGCCTGGAGATCGTCGCGGTCGGGAGCCTGCGCGAGGCGATCGAGGCGGCCCTTGCGGGCGGTCCGGTAGGGTCCGGTCGCGTGGCGGTGGGGTCGGCGCGATGCTAAGGTGCGGAGGCTTCAGCGCGATCGAGGGCGACGGTCGTTCACGCCCTGAGAGGGACGACGCGAGGACAACGTGATCCGCAACATCCGCCTCCTCGGGGCAGCGCTCGGCGGTCTCGTCGGCCTGGCACTGGCGGCGTCGGCCCGGCTCTTCGAACAGTCCGCGGGCGGGGGCTGGCTGCTCGCGGCGTGGGTCGTCGCGTGGATCGTGGTCGGGTTCGCGATCCTTCCGTACCTCACCGTCGTCCCGGCGGTCTGGCTCGTCCGGCAGATCCAGGAGCTGTCGACGGCGGAGTTCGTCACGGCCGTCGTCGGGCTGCTGATCGGGCTGCTGATGGGCCTGCTCCTCGGCCTGCCGCTGTCGGCCTTCCCGGACCCGCTCGGGACGTGGCTCCCCCTCGGGGTGTCGCTCTTCCTCGGTCTGGGGATGCTCGGGCTGACCGTTGCCAAGCGCGATGATCTGCTCCTTGCGGCCGAGGCGATCGGGATCGTCCGACGGCCGATCCCGGAGGCGGATCGAGAACGGGCGGCCGGCGACCCCCACATCGTCGTCGACACGAGCGCGATCATCGACGGCCGGATCGCGGAGATCGTCGAGTCGGGCTTCATCTACGGGACCCTCGTCGTCCCGAAGTTCGTCCTCGACGAGCTCCAGCACATCGCCGACAGCTCCGACACGCTCCGCCGCAATCGGGGCCGCCGCGGGCTCGAGATCCTGGCGAAGATGCAGAAGGACTCGCCGACGCCGATCGAGATCGTCGACGAGTCGCTGCCCGACGTCCCGGAGGTCGACGCCAAGCTCGTCACGCTGGCCCGGGCGCGGTCGAAGGCGATCCTGACGAACGACTACAACCTGAACCGCGTCGCCGAGCTCCAGGGCATCCGGGTCCTCAACGTGAACTCGCTGGCGAACGCGGTGAAGCCGGCGGTCCTGCCCGGCGAGGAGCTCCGGGTCCGGGTCATCCAGGAGGGCAAGGAGGCGGGTCAGGGCGTCGGCTTCCTCGACGACGGGACGATGATCGTGGTCGAGGGCGGCGTCCGCTACATCGACAAGGACCTCGACGTGTCCGTGACCCGCGTCCTGCAGACCGTGGCCGGCCGGATGATCTTCGCCCAGCCGCGCCTCGACTGACGACGCCCCGTGTCGACGCCGAAGGCGGACGTCGTTGTGGTCGCCGCCGGCGCGTCGTCGCGGATGAGCGGCCACGACAAGATGACCATTCCGATCGTCGGGCGCCCGCTGCTCGCCTGGTCCCTCGCCACCTTCGTCGACATGCCCCCGATCGACCGCGTCGTCGTCGTCGTCCCGCCGGATCGCGTCGACGAGTTCCGGGCGGCCGACTGGATCCCGGACGCGGCCATCGTGGTAGGCGGCGGGAAGCGGCGACAAGAGTCGGTCGCCGCCGGCGTCGCAGCGCTCGAGGCGGCCGGGACGCCTGACGAGCGGGTCGTCCTGGTGCACGACGGGGCTCGGCCGGTCGTGCCCCGCCAGACGACGATCCGGGTGATCGAGGCCGCGACAGCCGGCGGAGCCGCGATCCCGGTGCTGCCGGTCGTGGACACCCTCAAGGCGATCGACGGCGACCTGGTCGCGCGGACCGTCGATCGGACAGGGCTCGGGTTCGCCCAGACCCCGCAGGGCGTCCAGCTGGGCGTCCTGCGTCGTGCCTATGGACGCTTCCCGCCCGACGGCCCGCAGACCTTCACGGACGAGGCCGCGCTCCTCGAGGCCTGTACGATTCCCGTCCGTGTGGTGCCCGGACAAGCCGACAACATCAAGGTGACCGTCGCGACCGACCTCGATCGCGCCGCCGCCGCGCTCCACGTCGACCGGACGCGCGTCGGGTACGGCGAGGACAGCCATCCCTTCGGGCCAGGGGCTCCGCTCGTCCTCGGCGGCGTCCAGTTCCCCGGCGCCCCTCGGCTTTCGGGCCACTCCGACGGTGACGTCGTCCTCCATGCCGTGGCCGTGGCGCTCCTCGGCGCAGCGGGTCTGCCGGACCTCGGAGAGCTCTTTCCGGCCGATGGGCGGACGCCCGTCGGCATCGACAGCGCCGAGCTGCTCAGCGACGTCGTCGATCGGGTCCATGGGGCCCAGTTCCGGCCGGTCCGGATCGACGTCACGATCGTCGCCGGGCGGCCGCGACTCGGGGACCGCCTGGACGAGGTCCAGGCCCGGGTCGCGGAGCTCGTCCGGATCAACCGAGACGAGGTCGCGATCAAGGCGTCCAGCGGCAATCTGGCCGGGCTGGAGGGCGCCGGCCGCGGAATCTCGGCTCGAGCCGTCACGACCCTGGAGCCGGCGTGGTGGTGATCCGGCTCCAGGACACGCTCACCGGCGAGACGCGACCGTTGGAGCCCCTCGAATCGGGCCACGTCCGGATCTACAGCTGCGGCCCGACGGTCTACGGGCCGACCCACATCGGCAACTTCCGGAGCTTCCTGTTCGCCGACCTCCTGGTCCGCCACCTGCGCCGTTCCGGCCTGCGCGTGACATGGGTGATGAACATCACCGACATCGACGACAAGATCATCAAGGGCGCGGCCGCGGCCGGAACGACGATCGAGGCGCTCGCCGACCGCTGGCTGGCGGTCTTCCTGGCCGACGCCGCGCAGGTTCGGATGACGCGGCCCGACGTCCTCCCTCGGGCGACCGGGCACATCAACGAGATGGTCGCCCTCATCTCGACGCTGCTCGATCGTGGCTACGCCTACCGGACCGATGACGGGTCGATCTTCTTCCGGATTGCCTCATGGCCGGCCTACGGACGCCTCGCCCGTCTCGATCCGGACCAGCTCCGAGTGGGCGAGCGCGTCGAGAGCGACGAGTACGCGAAGGACAACGTCCGCGACTTCGCCCTCTGGAAGGGGCCGAAGCCCGGCGAACCTTCGTGGGAGACGGCGGTCGGCGCCGGCCGACCCGGCTGGCACATCGAGTGCTCGGCGATGTCGATGAAGCACCTCGGGCCGTCCTTCGACATCCACACCGGCGGGGTGGACCTGATCTTCCCCCACCACGAGGACGAGATCGCGCAAAGCGAGGCGGCCACGGGCCTGCCGTTCGTGCGGACCTGGCTTCACTGCGCTCACCTCCAGATGAGCGGGGCGAAGATGGCCAAGTCGACGGGCAACATCGCTCGCGTCGGCGAGATCCTAGACGCCGGCGTCTCGCCGCGCGCCCTGCGCTATGCCCTCATCGCCGTGCATTACCGGGCCGCGAACAACTACAGCGACGAGTCGGTCGCCGCCGCGGCGGCGGCGGTCGATCGTCTCGACGCCCTGGTTGCCGCGCTGGACGCCTATCGCGAGGAGCGCGCCGACTCGCCCGACCTCGAGGCCGTCCTCACGACCGCCGACGACGCGTTCGGAGCCGCCCTCGATGACGATCTCAACGTATCGGCGGCGCTCGCGGTCGTCTTCGATCTCCTCCGCGTGATCAACCGGCGGATCGACGGCCGATCCCTGTCGACCTCCGACGCCGAGCGCGTGCTGCAGACGCTGCGGTCTCTCGACCAGGTCCTGGGGGTGCTCCCCGACCCGAGCGAGGACCTCGACGACGAGGTCCGCCGCCTCCTCGAGGACCGCGCGGCGGCCCGCGCGCGCCGGGACTGGTCGGCATCCGACCGATTGCGCGACGAGCTTGCGGCCCGCGGCATCGCCGTCGAGGACACGCGCGACGGGCAACGCTGGCGGCGGCAGCTCGAGACGACCCGTGGCTGACCGGCCGAAGCGGCGACGCGACCCGGACGACCCGAACCGGCGGCCGCCGACCGGTGGGCGCCCGGCGGACCGGAAGGCTGGTCCCCGAGGCGACCGTTCCCAGGGCGGCCAGTTCCCTCGACTGGGTGGGTCGACCGGGCGGCCCGATCCGTCGCGGCCGCGGTCGGGCGGGCCAGGACCCGGGGTCCATCGGTCGGGTCCGCGGCCGGACCGTCCGGGCGGAGGACCCCCCGACCGACGAGACCGGCCCGGGTTCGGGTTCCGCGGCGATGCCGAGCCGCGTCCATGGGAGCGTCCGTTCCGCCGCCCGGAAGGCGATCGTCCCGCCGGCGGTCGACCCGGAGAGCCGACCCGGAGATTCCCCGGACCGCGCGACGCCACCGCTCGACCGGGCGGGTTCGGTCCTCCGCCTGGGCGGTTCCGCGGGAGGCCCGAGTCATCGCCGCCCGGCTCGCGGCCGGGTCCTCGCCCGTTCGGTCGTCCTCAGCCAGGCCCGGCCGGCCGACGCGAGGGTGGCGCGCCACCGCCGGGTCGTTCCTTCGGCTCGGGTCGGCCAGCGGGCCCGGGTCGGCCATCCGGCCAGGGGCGGCCGTGGCGCGAGCGACCCGCGAATGACGTCCGTCCGGCCCGACCGCCCGTGCCCCAGCCCGACCTCGTCGGCGAGGACGAGGAGCTCATCGCGGGTCGGCGTCCGGTCGAGGAAGCCTTCGTCGCGCGGCGCCCGGCGCGCCGCCTGCTCGTGGTCCCGCAGCGCCGCCAGGCGCTCGAGCGTCTCGTCCTCCACGCCACGAGCCTTCGCATCCCGGTCGTCGAGGTGGAGGGCGGGACCCTCACGGCGACGGCCGGCTTCGATGGCCACCAGGGGATCGGCCTCGTCGTCGAGCCGCGGACCTGGGCGAGCCTCGACGAAATTCTGGCCCGGGCGGTCGAGCGCGGCGAGCCGCCCTTCCTTCTCGTCCTCGACTCGCTCGAGGATCCCCAGAACGTGGGGACGCTCCTCCGGAGCGCCGAGGCGGCGGGAATCCACGGCGTCGTCTTCCCGACCCATCGCCAGGCGCCGCTGACACCGGCGGCGGTCAAGGCGTCCGCCGGCGCGGTCGAGCACCTCCTCCTGTGTCCGGTGGACGACCTGCCCGCAACCATCTCCGATCTCCGGATCCGCGGCCTGCGGATCGCGGCGGCGGACGCCGAGGCGCCGCTGACCGCGGCGCAGGCGGACCTGCGCGGGCCGCTCGCGATCGTCGTCGGAAGCGAGGGCCAGGGACTGACGCCGGCCGTTCGGCGCCGCGCCGACCTCGCCGTCCGGATCCCGATGCGCGGGGTGATCGGCTCGCTCAACGCTGCCGTCGCCGGATCGATCCTCCTGTTCGCCGCGGTCGCCCAGCGCGATCCCGGGGCGGGGGCCGCGCCCATCGCGAGCGTCTCGGACGACGGCTCCACGTCACCCCGGAAGACCGCCGGACGTGCGCGGAAACCGAAGGAGCCGCCGCCCGAGCCGACCGAATCAGCGCCGGACGAGCTGCTCTCCGGCGATGCCTCGGAGCCGTGATCGCCGGGTCCGTCGCGCTTGACCGGCCCAACGGCCGGACCGTATCATTCCCCGGCGCCGAAGGGTCCTTCTGCGGTACGGCCCTGCGCGCCGACGTAGCTCAATTGGTAGAGCAGCGGTTTTGTAAACCGCCGGTTCCGGGTTCGAGTCCCGTCGTCGGCTCCAAGTGCAGATGTCCGGGCGGTGGGTTCACCACGGGGCCGCAGTCTCGACCCATCGCCTTCCCCTGTGGGTAGGTTGAGCAGGTGGTGAGCTCCGCTGACTGTAGATCAGCCGTCTTCGACTGTGGGGGTTCGATTCCCTCCCTGCCCACCACTGAACCCGCGATTGGACTCGGGCCCACATAGCTCAGCTGGCAGAGCACTTCCTTGGTAAGGAAGAGGTCATCGGTTCAAGTCCGATTGTGGGCTCCATCCCCGCCCTCGGCACGATGCGGCGTCGCCGCGCCTGAAATGGAGTGAAACGGTCTCGTGGCCAAGAAGAAGTTCGAGCGCACCAAGCCGCACGTCAACGTGGGGACGATCGGCCACATCGACCACGGCAAGACGTCCCTGACGGCCGCGATCACGAAGTACCTCGCCCTGAAGGGTGATGCGCAGTACCGCGCATTCGACACGATCGACAACGCGCCGGAGGAGAAGGCGCGCGGCATCACGATCGCGATCGCCCACGTCGAGTACGAGACCGACGCCCGTCACTACGCCCACATCGACTGCCCGGGCCACGCGGACTTCATCAAGAACATGATCACCGGCGCGGCCCAGATGGACGGGGCGATCCTGGTGGTGGCGGCGACGGACGGGCCGATGCCGCAGACGCGCGAGCACATCCTGCTGGCCCGCCAGGTCGAGGTGCCCTACATCGTCGTCTTCCTCAACAAGGTCGACGCCGTCGACGATCCCGAGCTGCTCGACCTCGTCGAGCTCGAGGTCCGGGAGCTCCTGTCGCGGTACCAGTTCCCGGGCGACGATCTGCCGGTCATCCGCGGCTCCGCGCTCAAGGCGCTCGAGGCGCCCGACAACCCCGCGGATGAGGCCTACAAGCCGATCCAGGAGCTGATGGACGCGGTCGACAGCTATATCCCCACGCCGGAGCGGGCGACCGACAAGCCGTTCCTGATGGCGATCGAGGACGTCTTCGGCATCAAGGGCCGAGGAACGGTCCCGACCGGCCGGATCGAGCGCGGGACCGTCAAGGTCGGCGACGAGGTCGAGCTCGTCGGGATCCATCCGACCCGCAAGGTCGTGGTGACCGGCGTGGAGATGTTCGGCAAGACCCTCGATCAGGGCCAGGCCGGCGACAACGTCGGCAGTCTCCTGCGCGGTATCGAGCGCGAGGAGATCGAGCGCGGCCAGGTCCTGGCGAAGGCCGGCAGCATCACGCCGCACACCAAGTTCAAGGCGCAGGTCTACGTCCTGACCAAGGAGGAGGGCGGACGGCACACCCCGTTCTACAATGGCTACCGGCCCCAGTTCTACCTGCGGACCACCGACGTCACCGGCGCGATCGGGCTGCCCGAGGGCGCCGAGATGATCATGCCCGGCGACAACGTCGAGATGTCGGTCGACCTGATCACCCCGATCGCGCTCGAGGTCGGCCAGCGCTTCGCGATCCGCGAGGGCGGCAAGACCGTCGGCGCCGGCGCGATCACCACGATCACGGCGTAGGTACGAGATGGCCAGGGTCGAGGCGCGTCCCACGATCCAGCTCGCCTGCACGGAGTGCAAGGAGCGGACGTACACGACGCGCAAGAACAAGAAGAATGATCCGAACCGGATCGAGCTCATGAAATACTGTCCCCGGGACCGCCGGCATACCCTTCACCGTGAGGCGAAGTAGCCGGCACATTCGCAGGGGTGTAGCTCAATTGGCAGAGCACCGGTCTCCAAAACCGGCGGTTGTAGGTTCGAGTCCTATCGCCCCTGCCATTCCTCGGGCTGACGGCTCGCAGGAGCGTCGCCTCAGCCCTCGGCGAGGCCAACACAGTCAAGCATCGCAGCTGAGTACCAAACTACCGTGAGTCGACTCCGCCGCTTCCTGAACGAAGCGTGGTCCGAACTGAAGAAGGTGTCCTGGCCGACACGCGAGCAGGTGCGCAATCTCACCGTGCTCGTCTTCGTCGTGAGCTTCGCCATCGGCCTCTACATCACCGTCCTGGACTTCGCCTTCTCCCAGATCGTCACGCGGATCGTCGGGTGAGTGACGCGACCATGACCGAGACGACCACGACCGAGACCAGCAAGGCACCCGAGAAGCGCTGGTACGTCATCCATACCTACTCGGGCTACGAGAACAAGGTCAAGGCGAACCTCGAGCACCGGATCGAGTCGATGGGCATGGAGGATCGGATCTTCCAGGTCCTCGTCCCGATGGAGGACGAGATCGAGATCCGCCAGGGCCAGCGGCATACGGTCCAGAAGAAGGTCTATCCGGGCTACGTGCTCGTCGAGATGATCCTCGACCCGGACAGCTGGTTCGTCGTCCGGAACACGCCAGGCGTGACGAGCTTCGTCGGCGGCGCCAACATCCCCGGCGTCCGGAGCGAGCCGATCCCGCTCGACGAGACCGAGGTCAAGCAGATCCTCCGCCACATGGGGGTGGAGACGCCCAAGTTCCGGGTCGCGTTCACGAAGGGCCAGAGCGTCCGCGTCACCGACGGTCCGTTCGCCGAGTTCATCGGCACCGTCGACGAGGTGAACCCGGAGCGCAACAAGGTCAAGGTCCTCGTGAGCATCTTCGGCCGCGAGACCCCCGTCGAGCTCGACTTCCTCCAGGTCGAGAAGCTCTAGAAAGGATTCACCCCTCTCGTGGCCAAGAAGATCCGGATCGTCCTGACCCTCCAGCTGCCCGCCGGCAAGGCGACGCCCGCGCCGCCGGTCGGCACCGCCCTGGGTCCGCACGGCATCAACATCATCGAGTTCACGAAGTCCTACAACGAGAAGACCGCCGACAAGGTCGGTCAGGTGATCCCCGCCCAGATCACGGTCTTCGAGGACCGCTCGTTCTCGTTCATCCTGAAGACCCCGCCGGCCGCGGACCTGCTCCGCAAGGCGGCGGGGATCGAGAAGGGCGCCCAGACGCCGAAGCGGGAGTCGGCCGGTCGCGTGTCGCGCGACCAGGTCCGCCAGATCGCCGAGACGAAGATGGCCGACCTGAACGCGAACGACATCGAGGCGGCGATGAAGCAGGTCGAGGGAACGGCCCGCTCGATGGGGATCGAGGTCGTCTAGTACCATTCCGCGCTTCGTGGCACCACCCCGGCCGCGAAGCTCGTTCGCCAGGGGGAGACCGGACCGCCGGTCGATCCATCAGGGAACCCGACATGGCACGACACGGCAAGAAGTACCTCGAGGCGGCGAAGCTCGTCGACCGCGAACGGCTCTATCCGCCGGCGGAGGCGGCAGCCCTCGCGAAGGAGACGGCGTTCGTCAGCTTCGACTCCACGCTGGAGGCCCATCTCCGGCTCGGCATCGACCCGCGCCACGCCGACCAGATGGTCCGCGGCACCGTGGTCCTCCCCCACGGGACCGGCAAGGTCACCCGCGTGGCCGTGTTCGCCCAGGGTGACAAGGCCCAGGAGGCCCTGCGCGCGGGTGCCGACGAGGTCGGCGGCGAGGACCTGGTCAAGAAGATCGAGGCCGGGTGGCTCGAGTTCGACGTCGCCCTCGCCACGCCCGATTCGATGGGGATGGTCGGCCGGCTCGGCAAGATCCTCGGGCGGCGCGGACTCATGCCGAACCCCAAGGCCGGCACGATCACCTTCGACCTCGAGCGAGCCATCAAGGAGGTCAAGGGCGGTCGTGTCGAGTTCAAGGTCGACAAAGCCGGGATCATCCACACCTCGTTCGGGCGGTCCAGCTTCGAGGCCGAGGCGCTCGTCGCCAACCTCGCCGCCCTGGTCGACGCGATCAACCGGGCCAAGCCGTCCGGCGCCAAGGGCCAGTACCTCAAGACCCTGACGATCGCCGCGACGATGGGTCCGGGCATCCGGGTCGACGTCCCGGCGGTCCTCGCGGTCGCCAACGCGGCCTGACCGGGCGGCAGCCCGAAGGACCGCCATCATCCGCGACGGCGGCTGCGATCTCGCGGCGCGCCGTCACAACTGAAGAACGACGGGACAGCCAGAGACAGCCTGCGCCCGCAGACCGCGACCCCTGACGGGGTGACGGTCGGGGCTTGATCCGCCGGATCGGATCGGCGCGGTGAGCCGCGCTGGGGACGACGGCGAGCACGCCGAGGCAGGACCGGTGCAACCACCCTCGCGGTGGCAGCGCCCCTGCGTGTCAGGCCAGCCGAACAGGCGCCGTCGCAGGGGCGTCGTGGTCTCCGGACCGCGGCGCGCCACCGCCGCGCACCGGCCGTGCGCCGGAGTCAGGAGGGCTCAAATGCCAACCGAGGCCAAACGGGAGACCGTCGCCGAGCTGCAAGCCGCACTTGCTGGCAGCCGCACGCTGATCATCTCCGAGTACCGCGGCCTCACCGTCAAGGAGATCGCGGAGATCCGCCGCGCCCTGCGCAAGCAGGACGTGACCTACCGCGTCATCAAGAACCGCCTGATGCGGATCGCCGCGAAGGACACGATCGCGGAGGCCCTGGGGCCGCTCCTGACGGGTCCGACGGCGATCGCGTTCGGTAACGATGAGTCGACGACAGCGAAGGCCGTCATCGATGCCATGCGGCCCTACAAGGTCGTGACGATCACCGGCGGCATCCTCGGCGATCGGGCGATCGACGCCAACGGCGTCCGCACCCTCGCCGGCCTGCCGTCGCGAGAGGTGCTGCTGTCGATGCTCGCCGGCGGAATGCAGGCGCCGGTCGCGACGCTGGCCGGGCTGCTCGCCGCGAACATCCGCAACCTCGGCTCGGTCCTGGCGCAGGTCCGTGACCAGAAGGCCCAGGCCGAGGGCGGATGACCGGCTCGCGGCATCGCAGGCGCTCATTCACGACATCACTAGCCGGCCGATCGCCGGCTCATCGACAAGGAGACATCTGACATGGCAGTCATGACCCAGGACGACCTCCTCGAGGCGATCGACAAGATGACCGTCCTCGAGCTGTCCGAGTTCATCAAGCGCTTCGAGGATCGCTACGGCGTGACGGCCGCGGCGCCGGTCGCGGTCGCGGCGGCCCCGGCCGCCGGTGCTCCGGCGGCCGGTGGCGATGGCGCCGGCGCCGCCGCGGCGACCGAGGAGCAGACGGAGTTCAGCGCGATCCTCACCGAGATCGGGCCGAACAAGATCCCCGTGATCAAGGTCGTCCGCGAGCTCACCCAGCTCGGCCTCAAGGAGGCGAAGGACCTCGTCGACGCGGCGCCGAAGCCGGTCAAGGAGGGCGTCGCCCGCGACGAAGCCGAGAAGATCAAGGCTGCCCTCGAGGAGCAGGGCGCCAAGGTCGAGATCAAGTAGCGGCTCTCGCAGGGCCCTCTTCCGACGAGCGGCGGTCGAGAGACCGCCGCTCGCCTCGATTCTCGGCGTGTCCGGCGGGGTTGAGTCGCAGGTCGACTCGACTCCGGCGATTGCACGTTCGACGACGCTCGACTCCGAGCCTGGGCGAGTGCGCAGGCCGCGAATCCGAGTCTCTCCGCGACTCGCCACGGCGCCGCCGTCGGGCGAGCCGGCAAAGTTCCTCTCGGGCGCACCCCGGCAATCGCGGAGCAGAGACCGCGACGAATGCCGACATCTCCTGACGCGTTTCCGCCCGAGCTCTGCATGGCTTGTCCCGGCTTCGCGCCTGCCAGGCGCGCGTTCCTGGGAGGCGCGCGACGTTCCGGGACCTCTCGGAATCCTGTTTGACATTTCGTGCCGGCGCGGTATCCTATCCAATTCTGTGAGCGCGGCCCTCTCCCTTTGTCCCAACCTCCGTCAAGGAGTGGTGTTTCATGCTGTCTGCTGAGTCGTCGAACCGGTCGGCGACGGCGTTGGCGCGCACGCGCTACGCCCGCATCCCCGAGGTCCTCCCCATCCCGAACCTGATCGAGCTGCAGCTCGACTCGTTCAGCTGGTTCATCGACAAGGGCCTCCGGGAGCTGTTCGACGAGATCAGCCCGATCAAGGACTTCACCGGCAAGGTGATGGAGCTCCAGTTCCTCGACTACGAGTTCGGGGAGCCGAAGTACTCCGAGGAGGAGTGCCGGACGAAGGACCTCACGTTCTCCCGGCCCCTCTACGTGAACGTCGAGCTCCTGATCAAGGAGACGGGCGAGATCCAGCGCCAGCGCGTCTACATGGGCGACTACCCGTGGATGACCGACCAGGGCACGTTCGTGATCAACGGCGCCGAGCGCGTCGTCGTCAGCCAGCTGGTCCGCTCGCCGGGCGTCTACTACAGCGAGCTCGAGGATCCGGCATCCGGTCGGATGCTGTTCAGCGCGAAGGTGATCCCGAACCGCGGCGCCTGGCTCGAGTTCGAGACGAACAACAAGGACCAGCTCTGGGTCAAGGTCGATCGCAAGCGGAAGATCGCGGCGACGACCCTCCTCCGGGCGGTCGGCTACGAGGAGAACGATTCCATCTCGGCGCTCTTCTCGAGCGTCGACACGGATCCCGAGCACCCGTTCGTGGCCAACACGCTCGACAAGGACCTGACGAAGACCCAGCAGGAAGCCCTGATCGAGGTCTACAAGAAGCTCCGACCGGGCGATCCGCCCACGGGGGACAACGCCCGTCAGCTCGTCGAGAGCCTCTTCTTCAACTTCCGCCGCTACGACCTCGGACGGGTGGGCCGCTACAAGTTCAACAAGAAGCTCGACGGCGTCGCCGGCCGGATGGGCATCGAGCTGCCGCGCGAGCAGCGGACGATCACCCGTGAGGACATCGCCGCGATCGTCGGCCACCTCATCGAGTCGAACCGCGGCCTCCATCCCAAGGACGACATCGACCACCTCGGCAACCGCCGGATCCGGGCCAATGGCGAGCTGATCCAGAACGCGTTCCGGATCGGCCTCCTCCGGATGGAGCGCGTCGTCCGCGAGCGGATGACGATCCAGGAGATCGACAAGGCGACGCCCAACGCCCTGATCAACATCCGGCCGGTGGTCGCCGCGATGAAGGAGTTCTTCGGCGGCAGCCAGCTGAGCCAGTTCATGGACCAGACCAACCCGCTGGCCGAGCTCACCTCGAAGCGGCGGCTGAGCGCGCTCGGGCCCGGCGGCCTGTCGCGCGAGCGCGCCGGGTTCGACGTCCGCGACGTCCACCACAGCCACTACGGCCGGATCTGCCCGATCGAGACGCCGGAAGGGCCGAACATCGGCCTGATCGGCTCGCTCGCGACGTATGGCCGAATCAACAGCTACGGCTTCATCGAGACGCCCTACCGGCGGGTCAAGCGGACCGTCGCCTGGGACGACGGCAATCTCGCCTCGTACGAGGCCGGCGGCGACCTGATCTCGAAGGGCGGCGGAACCATCCTGAAGGCCGGCGCGGCGTTCAACCCGGCGGCGATCGCCGAGCTGAAGAAGCAGAAGGCGAACGCCTTCCCGATCAGGCCGATCGTCACCGACGAGATCGAGTACCTCCCGGCCGACGAGGAGGAGGAGCACGTCGTCGCCCAGGCGAACGCGCCGCTCGATGACGAGGGCCACTTCGTCGCCGAGCGCGTCCCGTCCCGCTTCCGCGACACGTTTCCCGAGGCTCGGCCGAGCCAGATCGAGTACATGGACGTCAGCCCCAAGCAGGTCGTGTCGGTCGCGACCGCGCTGATCCCGTTCCTCGAGCACGACGACGCGAACCGCGCCCTGATGGGCTCGAACATGCAGCGCCAGGCCGTGCCGCTCCTCGAGCCGGAGTCGCCGATCGTCGGCACCGGCATGGAGGAGCGCGCCGCACGGGACTCCGGCCAGGTCCTCGTCGCCAACCGGGCCGGGGTCGTGACGAGCGTGACGGCCGAACGGATCCGGATCGAGACCGACTCCGGCGACCTCGACGAGTACAAGCTCCAGAAGTTCGTCCGCAGCAACCAGGGCACCTGCATCAACCAGCGCCCGATCGTCGACGTCGGCAACCGCGTCGCCGACGGCCAGCCGATTGCCGACAGCTCGTCGACCGACGAGGGTGAGCTCGCCCTCGGTCGGAACGTCCTCGTGGCATTCATGAGCTGGGAAGGCGGCAACTACGAGGACGCGATCGTCATCAGCGACCGCCTCGTCAAGGACGACCTCTTCACGAGCATCCACATCGAGAAGCACGAGATCGAATCGCGCGACACGAAGCTCGGGCCCGAAGAGATCACCCGCGACATCCCGAACGTCGGCGAGGAGTCCCTGAAGGACCTCGACGAGGAAGGGATCGTCTACATCGGGGCCGAGGTCCGACCGGGCGACATCCTCGTCGGCAAGATCACCCCCAAGGGCGAGACCGAGCTGACCGCGGAGGAGCGCCTCCTCCGGGCGATCTTCGGCGAGAAGGCCCGCGAGGTGAAGGACTCGAGCCTCCGACTGCCCCACGGCGAGCGCGGCAAGGTCGTCGAGATCCGCGAGTTCCGTCGCGAGCTGAACGACGACCTCCAGCCGGGCGTCAACCGCCTGGTTCGGGTGTCGGTCGCCCAGAAGCGGAAGATCTCGGTCGGCGACAAGATGGCCGGCCGCCACGGCAACAAGGGCGTCATCGCCAAGATCCTGCCTGGCGAGGACATGCCGTTCCTGCCGGACGGGACGCCCGTCGACATCATCCTCAACCCGCTCGGCGTGCCGAGCCGGATGAACATCGGCCAGATCCTCGAGACGCACCTCGGCTGGGCGCTCCACACGAAGGGCCAGAAGGCGGCGACCGCCGTGTTCGACGGCGCCACCGAGGAGCAGATCAAGGCCGAGCTCAAGGAGGCGGGCCTGCCCGAGGACGGCAAGATCGTCCTCCGCGACGGCCGGAACGGCGAGCCCTTCGACCGCCCGATCACCGTCGGCTACATCTACATGCTCAAGCTCCACCACCTCGTCGAGGACAAGATCCACGCCCGGTCGACCGGCCCGTACAGCCTGATCACCCAGCAGCCGCTCGGTGGCAAGGCCCAGTTCGGCGGCCAGCGATTCGGCGAGATGGAGGTCTGGGCCCTCGAGGCCTATGGGGCCGCGAACATCCTCCAGGAGCTGCTGACCGTGAAATCGGACGACGTCCTCGGACGCGTCCAGACCTACGAAGCCATCGTGAAGGGGGAGGAGATCCAGCCGCCGCGCGTCCCCGAGTCCTTCAAGGTCCTGATCAAGGAGCTGCGCAGCCTCGGGCTGAACGCCGAGATCCTCGATCAGAACGACGAAGAGATCCAGCTCGCCGAAGACGACGTCTCCGGCTACATGCTTCCGGATCTTGGCGGGATCAACCTCGCCGGGTTCGAGGACTGACGGGAACCCTGTTTTCGCACCGGTCGGGTGGAGGCCCGACCGGATCGGCCTTGGTCGTATGAGGCCGCACCGCGCCGCCGGGCCAGGCGGTGGCGCCGAGGAGAACCATGCTCGAGGTCAATAACTTCAACGCGATCCGCATCTCGCTCGCCAGCCCGGACCAGATCCGGGAGTGGTCGAAGGGCGAGGTGACGAAGCCCGAGACGATCAACTACCGGACCCTCAAGCCCGAGAAGGACGGTCTGTTCGACGAGCGCATCTTCGGTCCGACGAAGGACTGGGAGTGCTACTGCGGCAAGTACAAGCGGATTCGCTACAAGGGAATCATCTGCGACAAGTGCGGCGTCGAGGTCACCCGGAGCAAGGTCCGCCGGGAGCGGATGGGCCACATCCAGCTCGCCAGCCCCGTCAGCCATATCTGGTACTTCAAGGGCACCCCGAGCCGCCTGGGCATCCTTCTCGACATCAGCCCGCGCAACCTCGAGCGAATCCTCTACTTCGCCCTGTACATCGTCACGCACGTCGACGAGGACGCCCGGAAGCGAGCGCTCCAGGCCCTCGAGGACGAGGCCCAGGGCCGCGGCGGCAAGGCCGGCGAGCAGTTGGCCGAGCTGGAGGACCAGCTCCGCGCCGACATCAATCGCAAGAAGGACGAGCTGAACGAGGCCCTGGCCGCCACCAAGGCCGACCTCGAGCAGCAGCGGACGATCCGGACGGAGGAGATCGTCACCGCCGCCCAGGCCGTCGAGGCCCAGCTCAAGGAGCTGAAGTCCGGCGAGGCCGCCGACACGATCGTCTTCGCCCCGACCGGCGAGGTCGTCGTCGCGGCCGGCGCCAAGGGCGGCAAGGATGCGACCGCGGCCCTCCGCAAGATCGTCTCGGCCGAGACCGAGCGGGTCAACGCCGAGCTCCAGCAGCGGGAGAAGGACGAGGAGCGGGCGGTCGAGGGGAAGATCGCCGACCTGGTCGCCGGCGTCGACGAGACGCTGCGCGGCGAGCGCGAGCAGCTGTCCGGTCAGGCCCAGGGCGCGAAGGACGAGCTGCGCAAGGTCCGCGAGGAGATCGAGTCTCTGAAGTCGATGCAGACGCTCGGCGAGCTCGAGCTGCGCGGTCTCGAGGAGCGCCACGGCACGGGCGCCCGCAGCGGCCGCCTGTTCAACGCCGGGATGGGCGCCGAGGCGGTCCGCGAGATCATCAGCCGGATGGACCTCGAGGAGCTCTCGCGGTCCCTCCACGTCGAGGTCCGGACGAGCTCCGGGCAGCGCCGCAAGAAGGCGATCAAGCGGCTTCGCCTCATCGAGGCCTTCCGTCGCTCCGGCACCCGGCCCGACTGGATGATCCTGTCGGTCCTGCCGGTCATCCCGCCCGACCTGCGGCCGATGGTCCAGCTCGACGGCGGTCGCTTCGCGACCTCCGACCTGAACGACCTCTACCGCCGCGTGATCAACCGGAACAACCGCCTGAAGCGGCTCCTCGAGCTCGGCGCGCCCGAGATCATCATCCGCAACGAGAAGCGGATGCTCCAGGAGGCGTGCGACGCCCTGATCGACAACGGCCGCCGCGGCCGGGCGATCGCCGGCACCGGGAACCATCGGCTCAAGAGCCTGTCCGACATGCTGAAGGGCAAGCAGGGCCGGTTCCGCCAGAACCTGCTCGGCAAGCGCGTCGACTACTCGGGCCGGTCGGTCATCGTCGTCGGGCCGGAGCTCAAGCTCCACCAGTGCGGCCTGCCGAAGAAGATGGCGCTCGAGCTGTTCAAGCCGTTCGTCATGCGCCAGCTCGTCGAGAAGGGCTTCGCCCACAACATCAAGAGCGCGAAGCGCATCGTCGAGCGCGTCCGGCCCGAGGTCTGGGACGTCCTCGAGGAGGTCATCAAGGACCACCCGGTCCTCCTGAACCGCGCCCCGACGCTCCACCGCCTCGGCATCCAGGCGTTCATGCCCGTCCTCGTCGAGGGCTCGGCCATCCAGATCCATCCGCTCGTCTGCACCGCGTTCAACGCGGACTTCGACGGCGACCAGATGGCGGTCCATGTGCCGCTGTCGACGGCCGCCCAGGAAGAGGCGCGGACGATGATGCTGTCGACGGCCAACCTGCTGTCGCCGGCCGACGGCTCGCCGGTCGTGGCCCCGACCCAGGACATGGTCCTCGGCTGCTACTACCTGACCATGGACCCGATCGGGAAGACGCCCAAGAAGGTCCGCGTCTTCGCGACCGAGGACGAGGCGATCCTCTCCTACCAGCTCAAGGAGAAGACCGGGGTCACCCTCCACGAGCCGGTCGACGCCGAGGTCCGCGTCTGGGACGCCGAAACGGAGACGCTCCGCGCGGAGCGTCGCCGGACGACGGTCGGCCGGATCATCTTCAACCAGATCCTGCCCGACCCGATGCGGTTCAAGGACGGCGTCATGAAGCGCTCGGACCTGAAGGATCTGGTCGACGAGTGCTACCGCCTGCTCGGCGCCGACGAGACCGCCCACCTCGTGGACGGGATCAAGAGTGTCGGGTTCGACTACGCGACCCGCGGCGGGATGACGATCGGCCTCTTCGATATCGAGGTCCCGAAGGACAAGGCCGGCCAGCTCAAGAAGGCCGACGACCAGGTGTCGGAGATCGACCGCCAGTTCCAGCGCGGCCTGATCACCGACGACGAGCGCTACGAGCAGGTCGTCGACGTCTGGCAGAAGACCACGACCAGCCTGTCCGACGAGATGATGAAGACCCTCCGGGCCGACGGCCCGGTCACGATGATGACCGCGTCCGGCGCCCGGGGGAACAAGGGCAACATCGGTCAGCTCGGCGCGATGCGCGGCCTGATGGCCGACCCGTCGGGCCGGATCATCGACGTTCCCGTCCGGAGCAACTTCCGGGAGGGGATGACCGTCCTCGAGTACTTCATCTCGACCCACGGCGCGCGGAAGGGCCTCGCCGACACCGCGCTCCGCACCGCGGACTCCGGCTACCTGACCCGGCGCCTCGTCGACGTCGCCCAGGACGTCATCACCCGTGACGACGACTGCGGGACCGAGGAAGGCAGCTGGATCACCCGCGAGGACTCGAGCGACGAGAAGGAGTTCCGGCGCCGGCTCGTCGGCCGGCTCGCCGCGGCTCCACTGCCCGACCCGACGGTCAAGACCAAGAAGGGCGAAGAGCCGACCGTCATCGTGGACCGCAATGTCGAGATCACCGAGGAGATCGCCGTGCGGATCGACGCCGCCGGCATCGCCGAGGTGCTCGTCCGATCACCGCTCGCCTGCGAAGCCCGCTACGGCGTCTGCCGCTCGTGCTACGGCCGCAACCTGGCGACGGGCGAGATGGTCGCCGCCGGTGAGGCGGTCGGGATCATCGCGGCCCAGTCGATCGGCGAGCCGGGCACCCAGCTGACGATGCGGACGTTCCACACCGGCGGCGTCGCCGGCCTGGACATCACCGCCGGCCTGCCCCGCGTCGAGGAGCTGTTCGAGGCCCGCATCCCCAAGGGCAAGGCCGAGATGAGCCACATCGACGGCATCGTCGAGATCCTCCGCAGCGACACCGGGACGAAGGTCAAGGTGACGAGCACCGAGGCCTACGACACGGCGCTCCCCCTGCCGAAGGGCGCCGACCTGCTGGCCGCCGCGGGCGATTCCGTCGACGCCAACCAGGTGATCGCCCGGGTCGCCGGGAAGAAGGATGCTCCGGCGACCGACGTCGCGGCCCCGATCAAGGGGATCCTCGTCCAGAACCCGGACGGCCTCGCCGTCCGTGCCGAGGACGTCGTCGAGCGCGAGTACACGATCCCCCACAATGCGAAGCTGCTGGTCGAGAACGGCCAGGAGATCCGCGCCGGCGATCCGATCACCGACGGCCCGATCAACCCGCAGGAGTACCTCGACACGCGGGGCAAGGACGCCGTCCAGCGCTACCTGGTCAAGGAGGTCCAGAAGGTCTACCGCAGCCAGGGCGTCACGATCAACGACAAGCACATCGAGATCATCGTCCGGCAGATGCTCCGGAAGGTCCGGATCGACCAGCCGGGCGACGTCGACCTGCTGCCGACCGAGCTGATCGACCGACTCGACTTCGAGGAGGAGAACAACAAGGTCCTGTCCGAGGGCGGCGAGCCGGCGACGGCCCAGACCGTGCTCCTCGGGGTGACCAAGGCGTCCCTCAACACCTCGTCGTTCCTTGCCGCCGCCTCCTTCCAGGAGACGACCCGGGTGCTCACCGAGGCCGCGATCAACGGCGCCAAGGACCACCTGATCGGGCTGAAGGAGAACGTGATCATCGGCAAGCTGATCCCGGCCGGGACCGGCGCGCCGGCGAACGTCGCGGCCCGCAAGGAGCGCGAGCGGCGGGCGGCCCTGGAGGCCCTCGCCGGCGAGGCGATCGAGGACACCGGCGCCGAGTACAACCCGTTCCTGGAGGAGGGCGGCCGGCCAGCCGACGAGGCGGCCGGGCTGGCTCTCGCGGCAACGATCGCCGGGGCGACCGAGGACGGCGAGTTCAACCCCTTCCTGACGGACGAGGAGCCCGGCGGGGAGGGCGGCTCCGACCAGGACGAGGAGAACCCCTTCCTGTCCCCGGTCGGGGCGTCCGAGGAGAGCTCCGGCGAGGGATCCGGAAAGGGCGCCGACGAGGCGTCCGACAGCTGAATCCGGGGCTCCCGGCCACCCGGTCGGGAGCCCGATCTGAACGGGGATTCGGGCCGAATCCGTTTGACACGGTTTTTCGGCCGCTGATAGACTGCGCGATCGTGGCCTCGACAGGGGTCCGCGGTCGACCGCGCGTCGACCACCCGACGAGAACACCACCCCAGGAGGGTCCCGCGAGCTGACCGCTCGCGCCGCCGGCGACCTGCCGGTCGACCCCCGCCCAACCGACAACCGACGAAAGGAGCAGCGTCTTCGTGCCGACGATCAGCCAGCTCGTGCGACACGGCCGCACGCGCAAGATCTCGAAGATCAAGGCGCCGGCCATGCGCAAGAACTGGAACGGGATGGATCGCCGCCAGGTGTCGATCCCGGGCGCCCCGCAGAAGCGCGGCGTCTGTCTCCAGGTGCGAACGATGACGCCCAAGAAGCCGAACTCGGCCCTCCGCAAGATCGCCCGCGTCCGGCTGTCGAACCAGATGGAGGTCACGGCCTACATCCCGGGGATCGGCCACAACCTCCAGGAACACTCCGTCGTCCTCGTCCGCGGTGGGCGGGTCAAGGACCTCCCGTCGGTCAAGTACCACATCATCCGCGGCACCCTCGACGCGGCCGGCGTCCGTGACCGGAAGCAGGGCCGCAGCAAGTACGGTGCCAAGGCGTCGACCGGACCGGGGGCTCGCTAGCATGCCGCGCCGCCAGTCGATCCCGCGGATGACGAAGTACCACACGGAGCCGCCGAACCGTACGACCGCCCGCTTCACCGCCAAGCTCATGGCCAACGGCAAGCGGAATCTGTCGGATCGGATCCTCCGCCAGGCGCTCGCCCGCGCGGAGGCGACCGCCCACCGCCCCGGCCTCGAGGTCCTCGAGGCCGCGCTTCGCAACGCGACCCCGATCATCGAGGTCAAGCCGCGGCGCGTCGGCGGCGCGACCTACCAGGTCCCGGTCGAGATCCGCGGCGACCGACGCCTCTCGCTCGGTGTCCGCTGGCTCGTCCAGGCGGCCCGCAAGCGGAATGGCAAGAGCATGAGCGACAAGCTGGCCCAGGAGCTCGTCGACGCGATGAATGGCCTGGGCGCGGCGGTCAAGCGCCGCGAAGACACCCACAAGATGGCCGAGGCGAACCGCGCCTTCAGCCACTTCAAGTGGTAATCACAGAAGGCGCAGGAACTCGAACCGTGGCTCGACACGTTCCGCTGGCACGCACGCGGAACATCGGAATCATCGCGCATATCGACGCCGGCAAGACGACCGTGACCGAGCGGATCCTCTTCTACACGAAGAAGATCTACAAGATCGGCGAGGTCCACGAAGGCGCGGCAACCATGGACTGGATGCCCCAGGAGCAGGAGCGGGGCATCACGATCACGGCTGCCGCGACGACGGCGTTCTGGGGCGACCATCGCATCAACATCATCGATACGCCCGGGCACGTGGACTTCACCGTCGAGGTCGAACGGAGCCTCCGCGTGCTCGACGGCGCGGTCGTCGTCTTCGACGGCGTGGCCGGCGTCGAGCCGCAGTCCGAGACGGTCTGGCGGCAGGCCGACCGGTACGGCGTGCCGCGCTTCTGCTTCATCAACAAGCTCGACCGGACCGGCGCCGACTTCTGGCGCGGAGTCGAGTCGATCCGCGAGCGCCTCGGCGCCAACGCCGTGCCGATCCAGATCCCGATCGGTCGCGAGGACCAGTTCCAGGGCGTGGTCGACCTCGTCGAGATGAAGGCGATCTACTACCGTGACGACCTCGGCAACAAGATCGACGTCGTCGACATCCCGGCCGACCTCCAGGCCGAGGCCGACAAGCATCGCCACGTCATGATCGAGGCCGTCGCCGAGATGGACGACGAGCTCACCCACAAATACCTCGAGGGCGAGGAGCTGACCGTCGCCGAGATCAAGCGCGGCCTGCGCCTCGGCACCCTGACGACCCGGATCATCCCCGTCCTGACCGGCTCGGCGCTCCGCAACAAGGGCATCCAGAAGATGCTCGACGCCGTCGTCGACTACCTCCCGTCGCCGCTCGACGTCCCGCCGATGATCGGGGTCGACGTCCGGACCGGCGCGGAGGTCATCCGCACGCCGGACGACACCGAGCCCTTCAGCGCGCTCGCCTTCAAGATCGCCGCCGACCCGTTCGTCGGCAAGCTCGCCTTCTTCCGGGTCTACTCCGGCACGCTCAAGGCCGGGTCGTATGTGACGAACCCGACGAAAGGCAAGAAGGAGCGGATCGGCCGCATCCTCCAGATGCACGCCAACCACCGCGAGGAGATCGACGTGGTCTACGCCGGCGACATCGCCGCGGCCGTCGGCCTCAAGGACACCTTCACCGGCGACACCCTGACCGACCCCGACCACCAGGTCATCCTGGAGTCGATGACCTTCCCCGAGCCGGTCATCGAGGTCAAGATCGAGCCGAAGACGAAGGCGGACCAGGACAAGCTCGCCGTCGCCCTCCAGCGGCTGGCCGAGGAGGACCCGACGTTCCGCGTCCACACCGACCCGGAGTCGGCCGAGACGCTCATCGCCGGGATGGGCGAGCTCCACCTCGACGTCCTCGTCGACCGGATGGTCCGCGAGTTCAAGGTTGCCGCGAACATCGGCAAGCCGCAGGTCTCCTACCGCGAGACGATCCGGCGGGCGGCCGAGGGCAACGGTCGCCACGTTCGCCAGACTGGCGGCAAGGGCCAGTACGGCCACGCGGTGATCCGGATCGAGCCCCAGGAGAAGGGTGCCGGCTACGAGTTCGTCGACAAGATCGTCGGCGGCGTGATCCCGCGCGAGTACATCAAGCCGATCGACCAGGGGATCCAGGAGGCGCTCAACACCGGGATCTACGCCGGCTACCCGGTGGTGGACGTCAAGGTCACCCTCTTCGACGGCTCGTACCACGAGGTCGACTCGTCGGAGATGGCCTTCAAGATCGCCGGCTCACTGGCCGTGAAGGACGCCTTCAGCAAGGCCGACCCGGCGATCCTCGAGCCGATCATGCGGGTCGAGGTCACGATGCCCGAGGAGTTCATGGGCGACGTGATCGGCGACCTGAACAGCCGTCGCGGCCAGATCGAGGGCATGGAGTCGCGGGGGTCGACGCAGGTCGTCCGCGCGTTCGTCCCGCTCGCCCAGATGTTCGGCTACGTCACGGACCTGCGGTCGATGACCCAGGGCCGGGCGACGTCGTCGATGGAGTTCAGTCACTACGCCGAGGTCCCGGCCAGCCTGGCCTCGGAGCTCGTCCAGAAGTCGAAGGTCTAGCGGCCCGGAGGGGCAGGAGCCAGGGAGCAAGCAGAGAGATGGCCAAGAAGAAGTTCGAGCGCACCAAGCCGCACGTCAACATCGGCACGATCGGCCACATCGACCACGGCAAGACGAGCCTGACCGCGGCGATCACGAAGTACCTCGCCCTGAAGGGCGAGGCCGAGTACCGCGCCTTCGACACGATCGACAACGCCCCCGAAGAGCGCGAGCGGGGGATCACCATCGCGATCGCCCACGTCGAGTACGAGACCGACGCCCGCCACTACGCCCACGTCGATTGCCCGGGCCACGCCGACTACATCAAGAACATGATCACCGGAGCGGCCCAGATGGACGGGGCGATCCTGGTCGTCGCCGCGACCGACGGGCCGATGCCCCAGACCCGCGAGCACATCCTCCTGGCCCGCCAGGTCGAGGTCCCCTACATCGTCGTCTTCCTCAACAAGGTCGACATGGTCGACGATCCGGAGCTCCTCGACCTCGTCGAGCTCGAGGTCCGCGAGCTCCTCTCCCGCTACCAGTTCCCTGGCGACGACCTGCCGGTCATCCGGGGCTCCGCCCTGAAGGCCCTCGAGGCATCGAACGACCCGGCCGACGCGGCGTACAAGCCGATCCAGGAGCTGATGGACGCGGTCGACGCCTACATCCCGACCCCCGAGCGGGCGATCGACAAGCCCTTCCTGATGCCGGTCGAGGACGTCTTCGGCATCAAGGGCCGGGGGACGGTCGCCACCGGGCGCATCGAGCGGGGCATCGTCAAGGTCGGTGACGAGGTCGAGCTGATCGGGGTCAAGGCGACCCGCAAGGTCGTGGTGACCGGCGTGGAGATGTTCAAGAAGCTCCTCGACGAGGGCCGCGCCGGCGACAACGTCGGCTGCCTGATCCGGGGCATCGAGCGCGAGGAGATCGAGCGCGGCCAGGTCCTGGCCAAGGCGGGCTCGGTCAAGCCCCATACCAAGTTCACGGCGCAGGTCTACGTCCTGACCAAGGAGGAGGGTGGCCGCCACACGCCCTTCTACAACGGCTACCGGCCCCAGTTCTACCTGCGGACGACCGACGTCACCGGCGCGATCGGGCTGCCCGAGGGCGCCGAGATGATCATGCCCGGCGACAACGTCGAAATGTCGGTCGACCTGATCACCCCGATCGCGCTCGAGGTCGGCCAGCGCTTCGCCATCCGCGAGGGTGGCCGGACCGTCGGCGCCGGCGCCATCGTGACGATCGTCGAGTAGGAGCGAGATGGCGAAGCAGCGGATCAGGATCCGCCTCAAGGCCTACGATCACCGGCTGCTCGATCAGTCGGCGGCACAGATCGTCGAGACGGCCCAGCGGACCGGCGCGGATGTCGTCGGGCCCGTGCCGCTGCCCACGCGCATCGAGAAGTTCACCGTGCTCCGCTCGCCCTTCATCGACAAGGACAGCCGGGAGCAGTTCGAGATCCGGACCCACAAGCGGCTCGTCGACATCCTCGACCCGAGCAGCAAGACGGTCGACGCCCTGATGCGGCTCTCGCTCGCGGCGGGCGTCGACATCGAAATCAAGATGTGATTGGCGAAATGAGCATTGGTTTGATCGGGCGGAAGCTCGGCGTGACGCAGGTGTTCCAGGGCGACGGCACGATGGTCGCCGTCTCGGTCCTGGCCATCCAGCCGAACGTCGTGACCCGCCTCCGGACCGTCGAGCGCGATGGCTACACGGCCGTCCAGCTCGGGACGGACCCGGCCAAGCGGGTCACCAAGCCCGAAGCTGGCCAGCTGAAGGCGCTGCCGAAGGCCGCCCAGTCGCTCGCCACGCTGCGCGAGTTCCGCGTCGACAGCGTCGACGGCTATGAGCTCGGCCAGACCGTCGCGCTCGCCGACGTCTTCGCCGAAGGCGATCTCGTCGACGTGACGGGCGTCTCGAAGGGCAAGGGCTTCGCCGGCCAGATCAAGCGCCACAACTTCCGCCGCGGCCCGAAGACCCACGGCTCGGACCATCACCGCGAGCCTGGTTCGATCGGCCCCGGCACGACCCCGGGCCGCGTCTACAAGGGTCTCCGGATGGCCGGCCACATGGGCGACCAGCAGGCGACGATCAAGAAGGTGCGGGTCGTCCGCGCCGACCCGGACAAGAACCTCCTTCTCGTGAACGGCACGCTCCCGGGCGCGCGTGGCTCGCTGATCCTCGTGAAGAAGGCCTGACGATGCCGCAGACCACCCTCTACGACCGGACGGGCAAGAACGTCGGCAGCGTTGAGCTGGCCGATGCGCTGTTCGCCGCGCCGGTCAACGCGGCCGTCCTGCACCAGGTCGCGACGGCCCAGCTCGCCGGCCGGCGGGCGGGGACGCACGACACCAAGACCCGCGGCGAGGTTCGTGGCGGCGGCAAGAAGCCGTATCGCCAGAAGGGGACCGGCCGCGCCCGCCAGGGCTCCCGGACCGCCCCCCACTACCGCGGCGGCGGCGCGGTCTTCGGGCCGCACCCGCGGAGCTACGAGCAGCGCCTGCCGCGGAAGATGAAGCGCCTCGCCCTGCGCGGCGCGCTCACCGCGAAGCTCGGCGACGAGGCGATCAAGGTGATCGACGCGTTCGGGCTCGACGCGATCAAGACGCGCGACCTGGCCGGCGTCCTCGGGGCCCTCGAGGCCCACGGCCGCGTCCTCGTCGTCGCCCCTGCCCGCGACCAGACGCTCGAGCTGTCGGCCCGCAACCTGCCGACCGTCGAGGTCATCCTGGCCGACTCGCTCAACGTCGTCGACCTGCTCAAGGCCGACGTCGTCCTGATCGAGCAGCCGGCCCTCGCCCGGATGGAGGAGGTGTACGCGTGAGCGCGCTGACCGCCTCCGACATCATCCTGCGGCCCGTGATCAGCGAGAAGTCGATCGACGTGTCGACGATCGCCGACCGCAACCCCGGCGCCGGCAACAAGTACACGTTTGCCGTCCACCGCGACGCGAACAAGATCCAGATCAAGGCGGCGATCGAGGAGCTCTACGCCAAGGAGAAGGTCACCGTCGTCAGCGTCAACGTCCTGACGACGAAGGCCAAGGAGAAGCGGCGCGGCACCCGCCGCGGCCGAATCCTCGGCTGGACGACTCCGTGGCGGAAGGCGATCGTCACCCTGGCCCCCGGCCAGAAGATCACGTTCTTCGAGGGGGTCTGAGATGCCGCTCCGAAGCTACAAGGCGACCTCGCCCGGGCGGCGGTTCATGACCCGCTCGACGTTCGAGGAGATCACGACCGACGAGCCGTACAAGCCGCTGCTCGAACCGCAGAAGCGGACCTCCGGGCGGAACAACGCCGGCCGGATGACCGTTCGCCACCGCGGCGGCGGCGAGAAGCAGCACTACCGCCGGATCGACTTCCGGCGCGACAAGATCGGCGTGCCGGCCCGCCTGGCGACGATCGAGTACGACCCGAACCGGTCGGCCCGGATCGGGCTGCTGTTCTATCGCGACGGTGAGAAGCGCTACATGCTCCTGCCGAACGGCCTCCGGGTCGGTGACGTCGTCGTCTCCGGGCCCGACGCAGAGGCGCGAGTCGGCAACGCCCTGCCGCTCGCGAACATCCCGCTCGGCACGACGATCCACAACATCGAGCTCGTCCCCGGTCGGGGCGGGCAGATCGTCCGGTCGGCCGGTGCCGCCGCCCAGCTCCTGGCCAAGGAGGGCGCCGACGCGACGGTCCGCCTGCCCTCGGGCGAGATGCGCCGGATCCCCATGCGCTGCATGGCCACGGTCGGCCAGGTCAGCAACCTCGACCACGAGAACCAGAGCCTCGGCAAGGCCGGGCGCGCCCGGCACCTCGGCCAGCGGCCCGAGGTCCGCGGCGTCGTGATGAACCCGCGCGACCATCCGCACGGCGGCGGGGAGGGCAAGTCCCCGACGGGCATGCCGCCCAAGACGCCGTGGGGCAAGCCCGCCATGGGCTACCGGACGCGGCGGGCCAAGACGACCGGGCGGTTGATCGTCCGCTCGCGCCACCGCAAGTAGGAAAGGAGGTCGGAGATGTCCCGTTCCATCAAGAAGGGCCCGTTCATCGAGCTCCGCCTCCAGGGGCGGATCGAGGAGATGAACAAGCGCAACGAGAAGCGAGTCGTGAAGACCTGGTCACGCGCGTCGGTCATCTTCCCGTCGTTCATCGGCCACACGATCGCGGTCCACAACGGCAAGAAGCACGTCCCGGTCTATGTGACCGAGAACATGGTCGGCCATCGCCTCGGCGAGTTCGCCCACACCCGCAACTACCGCGGGCACGGCAAGCACACCGAGCGATCGACGGCGCTGAAGTAGGAGCCGACGATCGTGCGCGTATCCGCCACCGCCAAGTACCTCCGCGGCTCGACCCGCAAGGCCAGCCTCGTCGTCGCCGCCATCCGCGGCCGACCTGTCGAGGAGGCGACGGCCCTGCTCCGGTTCATGCCGCAGCACGCCGCGCGCGACGTCGAGCGCGTCCTGAAGAGCGCCACGGCCAATGCGGAGAACAACCACAACCTGTCGGCCGAGGACCTGGTCGTCGCGGATGCCCAGGCGAACGAGGGCCCCACGATCAAGCGCTGGAGGCCGCGGGCCCAGGGTCGGGCGTTCCCGATCCACAAGCCCATGACCCACATCACGATCGTCGTCGCGGACCAGGAGGCCTGATATGGGCAGGAAAGTCCATCCGTACGGCTTCCGCCTGGGTGTCTCGCGCACCTGGACCGCGAAGTGGTACGCGGACAAGGAGTACACGTCCCTCCTCAAGGAGGACATCACCATCCGCCAGCTCGTCGAGCGGCGCCTCGCCAACGCGAGCGTGTCGGGCGTCGAGATCGAGCGGGGCATCAACCACGTCACCGTGACGATCCACACGGCGAAGCCGGGCATCGTCATTGGCAAGGGCGGCGCGAACGTCGAGGTCCTCCGCCAGCAGATCGGCGGACTGACGAAGCGCCGGGTCAAGCTGGAGATCAAGGAGATCCGCCAGCCGGAGCTCGACGCCCACCTCGTGGCGATGAACATCGCCGGCCAGCTGACCCGCCGAATCGCGTTCAAGAAGGCGATGAAGCAGGCCATCCAGCGGTCGATGAAGGCCGGCGCCAAGGGCGTCCGGATCGCGGTCGCCGGCCGTCTCGGTGGCTCCGAGATGGGTCGCCGGGAGTGGGACCGCGAGGGGCGCATCCCGCTCGGGACCCTCCGCGCCGACATCAGCTATGGCCAGATCCACGCCCACACGACCTACGGCCGGATCGGCGTCAAGGTCTGGATCTACCGCGGCGATCTCGCTCCCGAGCGGCAGGCGCCGCGCGAGGCCGCGAGCCCGGCCGCCGTCGGGCAGGGGGGCTGACCGATGCTGATGCCGCGACGCGTCAAGCACCGCAAGGTGATGCGCGGCCGGATGTCCGGGATGGCCAAGGGCGGCCACGCCGTGGCGTTCGGCGACTACGGCCTGGCCACCCAGGAGCCGGCGTGGATCACGAGCCGCCAGATCGAGGCCGCCCGGCGGGCGATGACCCGATCGGTCAAGCGCGGCGGGAAGATCTGGATCCGGATCTTCCCCGACAAGCCTGCGACGAAGAAGCCGGCCGAGACGCGGATGGGCTCGGGCAAGGGCGCCCCCGACCACTGGGTCGCGGTCGTCCGGCCCGGCCGGATCCTGTTCGAGATGGCCGGCGTCGCCCACGACGAGGCCGTCGAGGCGATGCGGCTGGCGAGCCACAAGCTGCCGGTCGCGACGCGGGTCGTGACCCGCGACGGGGCGAAGGAGGCGGGCGATGGACATCGCTAAGATCCGCGAGCTGTCCGACACCGAGCTCGAGAACGCCCTCCGCGAGGCGAAGCAGGACCTGTGGCAGGCCCGCTTCGCGCTCTCGACCAGGCAGCTGAAGGACTACAGCACGATCCCCCAGACACGGCGAACGATCGCGCGGATCCTGACCGTGCAGCGCGAGCGCAAGCAGCTCGGCCGAACGGCGTGAGTGAGATCGCGCGATGACAGGAGCAACCTCCCCGGTGCAGAACAAACGGAAGACCAAGGCCGGTCGCGTCGTGAGCGACAAGATGGACAAGACGATCGTCGTGTCCGTCGAGCGCCTGGCGCGCCACCCCCTCTACAAGCGCGTCATCCGGCTGACGACGAAGTTCAAGGCCCACGACGAGGAGAACGACGCGCGCGTCGGCGACACGGTCCTCATCGAGGAGTCGCGGCCGCTGTCGGCGACGAAGCGCTGGCGGCTCATCCGCGTCGTCCAGCGGGCCGGCGAGCACGGCAGCCCTGCGGACATCGTGGCCGAGGAGGCCGAGACGTCCGAAGCGATCCACGCGGCGGCTCATCCGGGTCGGCGAAGCGCGACCGATGAGGTCCCCGAGGAGACGGCCGAGACCGCGACCGAGGAGGCGACGGCGTGATCCAGCCCCAGTCGCGCCTCCGCGTCGCCGACAACACGGGCGCCCGCTCGATCCAGTGCATCCGGGTCATGGGCCGCTCGCTGAAAACGTCGGCCGGCGTCGGTGACGTGATCATCGCCAGCGTCAAGCAGGCGATCCCGAACGCCGCCGTCAAGAAGGGCGACGTCGTCCGGGCCGTCGTCGTCCGGACGTCGAAGGAGTACGGCCGCCCCGACGGCAGCTACATCCGCTTCGACGAGAACGCCGCCGTCCTCATCAACAACCAGGGCAACCCGCGTGGCACCCGGATCTTCGGTCCGGTCGCCCGCGAGCTGCGGGATCGGAACTACATGAAGATCGTGTCCCTCGCCCCGGAGGTCCTGTGATGGCCGTCCGGCAGCTCCAGCGGCGCGCCACCAAGGTGCCCGAGATCCGTCGCGGCGACACCGTCGTGGTCCTCACCGGCAAGGACGCCGGCAAGCGCGGCACGGTCGAGCGGATCGTCCGCAACCAGCAGGGCGCCAAGAAGACGCAGAGCAAGTACGGCAGCTCGTGGTCGACGATGTCGCCGGCCGCGTCGACGGCCGTCGTCGTCGAGGGCCTGAACATCGCCAAGCGCCACACGAAGCCGCGCCAGAGCTCGAACACGACCGACCGGACGCCGAAGATCACCCAGGGCGGGATCCTCGACCTCGCCCAGCCGCTGGCGATCGGCAAGGTCATGCTCGTCTGCACCCACTGCGACAAACCGACCCGGATCGCCCACAAGACGCTCGACAACGGACGCCGCGTCCGGGTCTGCCGCCACTGCGGCGAGCAGGTGGAGGTCCGGTCGTGAGCGGCCAGCTCCACGAGCGCTACCGGGCGGACGTCGTGCCGGCGCTCCAGAAGCAGTTCGAGTACGGCAACCCGATGGACGTCCCGGGGCTGTCGAAGATCGTCGTCAACATCGGCCTCGGCGAGTCCCTGACGAACGCGAAGGCGCTCGACGCGGCCGTCGGCGACCTGGGCATGATCACCGGCCAGCGGCCGATCGTGACGAAGGCCAAGCGGTCGATCGCCCAGTTCCGGGTCCGGGCCGGCAACACGATCGGAGCCAAGGTCACCCTCCGCGGCGAGCGGATGTGGGACTTCTTCGAGCGGCTGACCATGCTCGCCCTGCCGCGGATCCGCGACTTCCGGGGCGTGCCCGGCAAGTCCTTCGACGGCCGCGGCAACTTCAGCCTGGGGCTTCGCGAGCAGCTCGCGTTCCCCGAGATCGAATACGACAAGGTGGACCGTCTCCGCGGGCTGGAGATCAGCATCGTGACGACGGCGAAGACCGACGAGGAGAGCAAGCGCCTGCTCGAGCTCCTCGGCATGCCGTTCGCCTCGTAGGCGGGGAGGAGACGATGGCCAAGAAGTCGATGATCGCCAAGGCAAGCCGCGAGCCGAAGTTCAAGGTCCGCGGCTACCACCGCTGCTTCGTGTGCGGGCGCTCGCGCGCCTACATGCGGCGGTTCGCCCTGTGCCGGATCTGCTTCCGGGAGCGCGCCCTGCTGGGCGAGCTGCCCGGCGTCACGAAGTCGAGCTGGTAGACCGATGAACATCTCCGATCCGATCGCGGACATGCTGACCCGCGTGCGGAACGCCTCTCGGGCGCGCCACACCGAGGTGGTCGTGCCGGCGTCCCGGACCAAGCGCCAGATCGCCCGGATCCTCAAGGACGAGGGCTTCATCGACGACGTCCGCGAAGAGCAGGACGGCCCGACGCTCGTCCTGCGCCTGACCCTCAAGTACGTCGACGGCAAGGTGCCGGTCGTGTCCGGGCTCAAGCGGATCAGCAAGCCCGGCCTGCGGGTCTACGCCCGCAAGACCGACATCCCGCGGGTGCTCGGCGGGCTGGGCATCGTCATCGTCAGCACGAGCCAGGGGATCATGACCGGCGCGCAGGCCCGCAAGGCCGAGCTCGGCGGCGAAGTCCTCGCGTTCGTCTGGTAGGCGGCGACATGTCCCGGATCGGCCGCATGCCCATCGCCATCCCCTCGACCGTCGACGTGACGATCGAGGGGCGGCGGCTCACGGTCACGGGCCCGAAGGGGACCCTGAGCCGTGAGCTCCACCCCGACATGTCCGTCAGCCAGGAGGACGGCACGATCGTCGTCAGCCGGCCGACCGAGCAGAAGACCCATCGCCAGCTCCACGGGCTGACCAGGACGCTCGTCAACAACATGGTCGTCGGCGTCACCGACGGCTACCGCAAGGGACTCGAGATCACCGGCGTGGGCTATCGCGCCGCGAAGGTCGGCGAGAAGCTCCAGCTCAACCTGGGCTACAGCCACCCGATCGAGATCGACCCGCCGGCGGGGATCAGCTTCGAGCTCGAGAACCCGACCCGCCTCACGGTGGTCGGGATCGACAAGGAGCTCGTCGGCCAGATCGCCGCCCGCGTCCGGGCCACGCGCAAGCCGGAGCCCTACAAGGGCAAGGGCGTGCGCTATGCCGGGGAGCAGGTCCGCCGCAAGGCCGGCAAGGCCGGCAAGATCGGCGGCAAGAAGTAACGGATTGAAGGAAGGACGATGACGCAGGTCGCCAGCCGCGGCGCCGCACGACGCAAGCGCCACGACCGGATCCGCCTCCGCGTGGAGGGATCCGGGTCGCGGCCGCGCCTCGCGGTGTTCCGCAGCAACATCCACATCTACGCGCAGGTCATCGACGACGGCACGGGCAAGACGCTCGCGTCCGCGTCGACGGTCGAGAAGGAGCTCCGCGGCTCCAAGCAGACCAAGATCGAAGAGGCGGCGGTCATCGGCCGCCTGATCGCCGAGCGGGCCAGGACCGCCGGTGTCCAGCGCGTCGTCTTCGATCGAGCCGGGTTCCGGTACCACGGGCGGATCAAGTCGCTCGCCGATGCCGCCCGCGAAGCCGGTCTCGACTTCTGATCGTGAGGAGCTGACGTGGCACGGATCGACCCCAACAAGCTCGCGCTCGAGGAGCGCGTCGTCCAGATCAACCGGGTGGCGAAGGTCGTCAAGGGCGGCCGCCGCTTCAGCTTCTCGGCGATCGTCGTCGTCGGCGATGGGGCCGGCTACGTCGGTGCCGGGCTCGGCAAGGCCGGCGAGGTGCCCGAGGCGATCCGCAAGGGCGTCGAGGACGCCAAGAAGAACCTGATCCGCATCCCGATGGTCGGGACGACGATCCCGCACGAGGTCCGCCAGGTCTACTCGGCATCGAGGGTCATGCTCAAGCCGGCCTCCCAGGGCACCGGGGTCATCGCCGGCGGCGCGGTCCGCGCGGTCGTCGAGGCGGCCGGCATCCGCGACATCCTGGCGAAGACGCACGGCTCGACCAACCCGGTCAACGTGACCCGGGCCACCGTCGAGGCGCTCCGCGCGCTCCATTCCGCGGAGGAGCTCAGCGCCCGCCGCGGCGTGCGCCTGACGAGCCGGATCTCCGGCCAGCCGGCGCCGACTGCGATGGAGGCCGCCGATGGCCGGTAGGCTCCGGGTGACCCAGACGAAGAGCACGATCAGCCATATCGCCCGCAACCGGGCGACGGTCCGCGCCCTCGGGCTGAAGCGGATCGGGCACACGGTCGAGATCCCCGATAACCCCGCGACCCGCGGCATGGTCCGCCAGGTCCGCTTCCTCGTCTCGGTCGAGGAGGTGGCCGACGGCGCGCCGTCGGCGGCGGAGGAAGGCAAGGCATGAAGCTCCACGAGCTGCGCCCGGCAGACGGCGCGCACACGGCCCGCACCCGCGTCGGGCGCGGCATCGCCGCCGGCAAGGGCAAGACCGCCGGTCGCGGGACGAAGGGCCAGAAGGCGCGCGCCGGCGGCTCGATCCCGCCGTGGTTCGAGGGTGGTCAGACGCCGCTCCACATGCGGATTCCGAAGCTCCGCGGCTTCCGGAACCGCGGCAAGGTCGATTACGAGATCGTCAACGTCGGCGACATCGCAGCGCGCGTCGACTCCGGGGCGTTCGGGTCGGCCGGCACGCCGCCTCGGAAGGGCGAGCCGATGACGATCAACGCCGACGTCCTGCGGGCCGTCGGGCTGGTCCGCGACGTGCGGAAGCCGCTCAAGGTCCTCGGCGGCGGCGAGCTGTCGACCGCGCTCTTCGTCGTCGCCGATGCGTTCACGAAGTCGGCAACTGCGAAGATCCAGGCCGCCGGCGGCTCGGTCAACGTCCTCGAGGTCCCGACCGAATCGCGGCCGGCCATCGGTGTCGGCGAGGCAGTGGCCGAAACGTCACGGGCGGCGGAGGCACCATCCTCCGAGACGCCGGCCGCCGAGGCGGCGGCCACGGCCGAGCCCGTCACGGAGCGGGCGCCGAGGGCGAGGCCAGGAGCAGCCGAGCCGGTGGCCGACGACGTCGACGAATCGGCGACCGCCGAGTCCGCTGCGGCAGAGGCGTCGACCGCGAAGCCGCCCAGGCAGGCGAAGGCACCACGCGCCCCGAAGGCGCCCGCGGCGGCCGCGGACGACCAGGCCGGGCCGCCGGCCGAGGGCGAGGCGTCCTCGGAACCCGATCCCGCCATCCCCGCCGACGACGCGTAGCGTTCCGTGTTCGACTCCCTGCTGAACGCCTTCCGCGCGCCGGACATCCGTCGTCGGCTCCTCTACGTCCTGGGGATCCTGATCGTCTTCCGGTTCCTGGCCCACGTGCCGGTCCCGGGCGTCAACCAGGAGCAGCTCCACCAGTACCTCCAGAACAACGCCCTGTTCGGCGTCCTGGACCTGCTGTCCGGCGGGGGCCTGTCGAGCTTCTCCGTGGTGGCGCTCGGCGTGAACCCGTACATCAACGCCTCGATCATCATGCAGCTGATGACGGGCGTGATCCCGTCGCTCCAGGCCCTCCAGCGCGAAGGCGAGTACGGCCGGAACAAGATCAACCAGTACACCCGCTACCTCGCCGTGCCGATGGCGCTGCTCCAGTCGTACGGGTTCCTCGCTCTGCTCAACTCGCAGGGGGTCCTCTCCAGCGGGTTCGACCTGGCGAACTTCTACACGATCACGCAGATCATCACCCTGACCGCCGGATCGCTGACGCTGATGTGGCTCGGTGAGCTCATCACCGAGAAGGGCATCGGCAACGGGATCAGCTTCGTGATCTTCGCCGGGATCGTGAGCCGCGCTCCGACCGCGATCGGCTCGTTCCTCACGACCCCGAACGTGCCGCTCGTCGTCGGGTTCGTGATCATCGCGATCGTGTCGGTCGCGGTGATCATCGCGATCCAGGAGGGCCAGCGGCGGATCCCGATCCAGTACGCCAGCCGCGTCCGCGGCCGGCGGATGTACCAGGGTGGCCAGACGTTCCTGCCGCTCCGCGTCAACCAGGCGGGCGTCATCCCGATCATCTTCGCGATCAGCATCCTGTTGTTCCCCCAGCAGATCGCCTCGTACTTCACGAGCTCGGAGGTGACCTGGGTCGCGTCGATCGCCCGCGGAATCGTCGACTTCTTCAACCCGCGGACCGTGCCGTACGTGCTCCTGTACTTCCTGCTGACCGTGGGGTTCACCTACTTCTACACGGCCTTCACGTTCAAGCCCGATGACACGTCCGAGCAGCTCCGCAAGAACGGCGGGTTCATCCCCGGGATCCGGCCCGGCCGGCCGACGGCGGACTATCTCGCCCGCGTCGTCACCCGGATCACGATCGCCGGCGCGCTCTTCCTTGGCATCGTGGCGACGCTGCCGACGCTCCTCGGCCTGGCCGTGCCCGGACTGTCGGGGATCGCGCTCGGCGGCACCGGCCTCCTGATCGTGGTCAGCGTCATCGTCGAGACGATGAAGCAGATCGAGGCGCAGCTCCTCATGCGCAATTACGAAGGATTCATTCGCTAGGGCGAGCGCCGATGACCGTGGTGGTATTGCTCGGTGCTCCCGGTTCGGGCAAGGGGACGCAGGCTCCGATCGTCGCCCGACACCTGGGCGTGCCGATCCTCGCGTCCGGTGACCTGCTTCGGGCCGCCGTCTCCGCCGGTACCCAGCTCGGCCGGGACGCCGATCGCTTCATGAGCCGCGGCCAGCTCGTCCCCGACGAGACGATCGTCCGCGTCTTCCTCGATCGGCTCGAGCGGGCCGACGCGCGCGGCGGGGCGGTCCTCGACGGGTTCCCGCGGACGCGCGTCCAGGCCGAGGCGCTCGATCGCGATCTCACCGCCGCGGGCCGCCGCGTCGAGCGCTCGATCTACATCGACGTGCCAACCGAGGATCTGATCAGCCGGATGGCGAACCGTCGGATCTGCACGGCGAACGGTCATGTCTACAACCTCGCCTCGAACCCACCCCTCCGGTCCGGCGTGTGCGACATCGACGGATCCGAGATCATCCAGCGACCCGACGACCAGGAGGCGACCGTCCGGGCCCGGATGACCGAGCAGATCCCGCCGCTCCTCGAGGTCGTCGACCACTACCGCCGCGCCGGCAACCTGCGCACCGTCGACGGGCGCGATCCGATCGACGTCGTCAGCGGCGGCGTCATCGCGGCGCTCGAGGGGCTCCCGTCGGACTCGTCGTCCGGCGTCGGGCGGGTCGGCTGATGGTCACCCGCAAGTCCCGCCGCGAGATCGAGAAGATGCGCGTCGCCGGCCGGATCGTCGCCGAGGTCCTCGCGCTCGTCGAGTCCGAGCTCCGGCCCGGCGTGACGACCGGGCATCTCGATCGGCTCGCGGAGCGCCACATCCGCTCGTCCGGGGCGGTGCCGTCGTTCAAGGGATACGGTCACCGTAGCAACCCGTTCCCGGCCAGCCTGTGCGTCTCGATCGACGACGAGGTCGTCCACGGGATCCCCGGCGACCGAGCGATCAAGCCGGGCCAGATCGTGTCGATCGACGCCGGCGCCATCTACGACGGGTGGCACGGCGACGCCGCGCGGACGTTCGTCGTCGGCGAGCCCCGCCCGGACGTCGCCAAGCTGATCGACACGACCCGCCTCGCGATGATGGCCGGGATCGCCGCCGCCCTGCCGGGCGCGAACCTGGGCGACATCTCGGCCGCGATCGAGGACACCGCGGCGCCGGGTGGATACGGTATCGTCCGCCAGTTCGTCGGCCATGGGATCGGGACCGAGATGCACCAGGAGCCGCAGGTCCCGAACTACCGGACGGGCGTCCGCGGGTTGAAGCTCGCCCCGGGGATCTGCCTGGCGATCGAGCCGATGCTGACCCTCGGCAGCGGCGACGTCGAGGTCCGGTCCGACGGCTGGACGGTCGCGACGCTGGACGGGTCGCTGGCGGCCCATTTCGAGCACACGATCGCGGTCACCGACAACGGCCCCGAAATCCTGACGACGGTCGCGTGATGGCGAACGCGCGTTTGATCGAGGGCCGCGTCTTTGATACGCTACGCGTTCGTGTGTCGGTCCGTCCGGACCGACACTCATCGTGAGAAAGGGAAGCACAGGCGCCCGTGGCCAAGCGAGATGCGATCGAAGTGGAAGGAACGGTGATCGAGCCGCTTCCCAACACGATGTTCGCAGTCGAGCTGGAGAACGGCCATCGCGTCCTGGCTCACATCAGCGGCAAGCTTCGGATGAATTTCATCCGGATCCTGCCGGGAGACCGCGTCCGGGTCGAGCTATCGCCCTACGACCTCACCCGCGGTCGGATCACCTACCGCCTGAAGTAACCCGACCGGACGCCGGTCGGCACGAGCACGAGTCGAGGAAGCGTTGAAAGTCAGGGCCTCCGTCAAGGCGCGCTGCGACAACTGCAAGGTCATTCGTCGCCACGGCACCGTGATGGTCATCTGCACCAATCCCAAGCACAAGCAGCGGCAGGGCTGAGCGATGGCCCGCATTGCCGGTGTCGACATCCCGCGCGAGAAGCGGGTCGAGGTCGCCCTGACCTACATCTTCGGGATCGGCCTGCCGACCGCCCAGAAGATCCTCACCCAGACCAACGTCAACCCGGACACGCGGGTGCGCGACCTGACCGAGGAGCAGGTCAACCGGCTGCGCGAGCTGATCGACCGTCGCTACAAGGTCGAAGGCGACCTCCGCCGTGAGGTCGCCCTCAACATCAAGCGGCTCATCGAGATCGGCTCGTACCGCGGGATGCGTCACCGCCGCAACCTGCCCGTCCGCGGCCAACGAACCAAGACGAACGCCCGGCAGCGGCGCGGACCGAAGAAGACGGTCGGCGTTCGCCGGAAGAAGTAACCCGAGGGACACAGAGAGCACATGGCCGAACGCAAACGGGCGGTGAAGCAGCGCCGCCGCGAACGGAAGAACGTCCCCCAGGGGCACGTCCACATCCAGGCGACGTTCAACAACACGATCATCACGATCACCGACCTCGGTGGCGCCGTGATCAGCTGGGGCTCGGCCGGGGTGGCCGGCTTCAAGGGATCGCGGAAGAGCACGCCCTACGCCGCGGCGCTGTCGGCCGATGGCGCGGCCCGTCGCGCGATGGAGCACGGCATGCGCCAGGTCGAGGTCTACGTGAAGGGACCGGGGGCCGGTCGCGAGCAGGCGATCCGGTCGCTCCAGGCCGCCGGCCTCGAGGTCACCGCCATCACCGACGTCACGCCCATCCCCCACAACGGCTGCCGCGCCCCCAAGCGGCGCCGGGTCTGAGGGGAGAGGACATGGCCCGCTACACCGGATCTGTCTGCCGCCTCTGCCGCCGGGAGGGCGCCAAGCTCTTCCTGAAGGGCAGCCGCTGCTACACCAAGAAATGCGCCTTCGAGCGCCGTCCGACGCCGCCCGGCCAGCACGGCGTCCGCCGCCGCAAGGTCGGCGACTTCGGCCTCCAGCTGCGCGAGAAGCAGAAGGTCCGCCGCGTCTACGGCGTCCTGGAGCGGCAGTTCCGCGGCTACTTCGACATCGCCGAGCAGCGCCCCGGCGTCACCGGCGAGAGCCTCCTCCGCTACCTGGAGCTCCGCCTCGACAACGTCGTCTACCGGCTCGGTTTCGCCAGCTCGCGGGCCCAGGCTCGCCAGCTCGTCGGCCACGGCCACTTCGCTGTCAACGGCGTTCCGACGAACATCCCGTCCTTCCAGCTCAAGCCCGGTGACCGGGTCGAGGTCCGCGACAGCCGCCGGCCGCGCGAGCCGTTCAAGCTGGCGAAGGAGACGCTCCGCTCCCATCAGCCGCCGGAGTGGCTGTCCCTCGACGCCGCGAAGCTGTCGGGGGCGGTCGCCGAGCTGCCCCGCCGCGACCAGATGCCGCTCGACCTCAACGAGCAGCTCGTGGTCGAGTACTACTCGAGGTAAGCCGCCCACATGATCGAACTCGAGAACCCGCAGATCGAGCCCGTCGAGGAAGTCGGGACGTACGCCAAGTACGAGGCCGGCCCCCTCCAGGCCGGTTATGGGGTCACGCTCGGCAACGCCCTCCGGCGGGTCCTGCTGTCGTCGCTGGAGGGGGCGGCGGTCACGAGCATCCAGATCCGCGACGTCTACCAGGAGTTCTCGACGATCCCCGGCGTCAAGGAGGACGTCACCCAGATCGTCCTGAACGTCAAAAAGCTTCGCCTCAAGAGCTTCGCGACCCACCCGGTCCAGCTCCGCCTGATCAAGAGCGGGGCCGGCCAGGTGACCGCGGCGGACATTGCCGAATCGGCCGACGTCGAGATCATCAACCCGGAGCTCGTCCTGATGACGCTCGATACCGACGACGTCACGATCGAGATGGACCTGACCGTCGAGCGCGGCGTCGGCTACCTCGGTGCCGAGCGCACGGAGCAACTGCCGATCGGCGTCATCGCGATCGACGCGATCTTCACCCCGGTCCGGAAGGTCAACTACTGGGTCGAGAGCATGCGGGTCGGCCAGATGACCAACTACGACAAGCTCACGATCGAGATCGAGACCGACGGGACGATCACGCCCGAGGAGGCCCTCAGCCGCTCGGCGGAGATCCTCGTCAACCAGTTCCGGCCGTTCGTGACGATCGGCGTCGCCGCCGCGGTCGGCGAGCAGGCCGTGACCGGGATGGCCCAGCTGCCCCCGAACATGCTCGACATGCCGATCGAGGAGCTCGACCTCCCGATGCGGGCCTACAACTCGCTGAAGCGGAACAACATCGTCAAGGTCGGCCAGCTGCTCCAGCTCAAGGACGACGACCTCCTGCGGATGCGCAACTTCGGCAAGAAGTCGCTCGACGAGATGAAGGAGCGCCTCCGGATGCGCGGCTTCATCGTCCCCGACACCGAGTCCGATGGGCTCGAGGACGGCGCGTTCGAGGACGAGCCCGAGGACGAGGGCGAGGCCTGAGGTGGCTCACCGGATCGGCGGGCGCAAGCTCAGCCGGAAGCAGGGACCGCGTCTGGCGCTGTTCAAGAACCTGACCGTGTCCGTGCTCCGGTACGAGCGCGTCCAGACGACCGAGGCGAAGGCGAAGGAGGTCCAGGGCCGCGTCGAGCGGATGATCACCCTGGCCAAGCGCGGCGACCTGACGGCACGCCGGGCGGTCGTCGCAGCCTTCCCGAACGAGCCGCTTGTCGTCACGAAGCTGTTCGATGAGATCGCCCCGAAATACTCCGATCGCGCGTCCGGCTACACCCGGATCGTGAAGATCGGCGCCCGCAAGGGCGACGCCGCCCCCATCGTCCAGCTGGAACTGGTCTAGCTGAGCCCACGATCAGGTGGGCGAGAGCCCACCGCGGTCCGCTACCGCGCGACCGTTGAATACGACGGAACGGACTTTGCCGGCTTCCAGGTCCAACGGCCTGGCGTCCGGACGGTCCAGGGAGAGCTCGAGGCCGCGCTCGCCCGCCTCAGCGATGGGGTGCGGCGACCGGTCGACGGGGCCGGCCGAACCGATGCCGGCGTCCACGCCGCGGGGCAGGTGATCGCCTTCACCTACGCCGGCCGGCTGGATGCTCCGGCGCTCGAGTCGGCCCTCAACGGCCAGCTCCCGCCGGACATCGCCGTCCGCGGCGTCCGACGGGTGCCCCGGGAGTTCCACCCTCGTCATGCGGCGCGGTACCGGGAGTACCGCTACACCGTCTGGAACGGGCCGCGCAGCCCGCTTCGCGAGCGCCATGCGCTCGGGGTGCGGGTCCCGCTCGACGTTGCCGCGATGGAGCGAGCCGGGCAGGCCTTGATCGGCCAGCACGACTTCAGCGCCTTCGGGGCGGTCGTCGAGGACCGCTCGCCGGTCCGAACCGTTCACGCGGTTCGCGTCCGGAGGCGGGGGTCGACCGTGACGATCGACGTCCGGGCCGACGCCTTCCTCCGGGGCATGGTCCGGCGAATCGTGGCCGTCCTCCTGGAGGTCGGCCGCGGGACGATGACGGAGCGACAGGTCCGCGAGGCGCTCGCCGCGCGGACACCGGCCCGGAACGGGGCGATGGCCCCGGCCAACGGGCTATCGCTCCGACGAGTCGCGATCGGGCGATCGAGCAACGGAACGAGAGCAACGGAGACGACGCGAGAAGCATGAGCACGAAGACCTACGCGGTTCGCGAGAGCGAGATCGAGCGGCGCTGGTACGTCGTGGATGCGGCGGACCAGACGCTCGGACGTCTCGCGTCGCGCGTTGCGCGCGTGCTCGAGGGCAAGCACAAGCCGACCTGGACGCCGAACCTCGACTCCGGCGACCACGTGATCATCCTGAACGCGGCCCGGATCGCCGTGACAAGCGACAAGAAGGAATCGAAGCTGTACATCCGGCATAGCGGCCATCCGCAGGGCCTGAAGCAGGAGACCCTCGGTCATCTCCTGGAGCGTCGGCCCGAGGAAGTCATCCGCCGCGCCGTGAAGGGGATGCTGCCGCGAACCCGTCTCGGGGTCCAGCAGCTCCGAAAGCTCAAGGTCTACGCCGGTACCGACCATCCGCATCAGGCCCAGCGGCCTGAGCCGCTCGCCTGACGAGGAGCCATCGATGACCACTCCCGCCTTCTTCTCCGGGACCGGGCGCCGCAAGACGGCGATCGCCCGCGTCCGCCTCCTGCCCGGCGAGGGCGAGATCGTCGTGAACGGTCGGACGCTCGAGGAGCACTTCGGCAACGCCGTCAACGACGCCGACGTCCGGATGCCGTTCCGGGTCACCGGCACCGAGGGCCATTTCAACGCGATGATCAAGGTCGAGGGTGGCGGCGTCACCGGCCAGGCCGGCGCGATCCGCCACGGGATCGCCCGCGCCCTCCTCGAGGTCGACGCCGACGCGAATCGTCTGCCGCTCCGCCAGGCCGGCCTCCTGACGCGTGATCCGCGGATGAAGGAGCGCAAGAAGTACGGGTTGAAGCGAGCCCGGAAGGCGCCTCAGTACACGAAGCGGTAGACCGCCGTCACGGGCCTCGAACCGGATCGTTGACGGAGTGACGAGGGCCAGGAAACACCGCCAACGTGACCCATGACCTGTCGCGCTCCAGGCTCAGGCTCGCGTCCCCGAGGCTGATCGTCGATCGGACGCCATCCCACGCACGGAGCCAGGCTCCAACCTCCGCCCGGACCGTCGTCAGGGGCAAGCTTGCCCCGACGAGATCGTCGAACACCTGGCCTGCGGCACGGGGATCAGTCCCGCCAGGAACCTGGGCCGTCATCATGAAGACCCCGTGGTCGTCGCCGTCGACCAGGAGAGTCAGCGGGATGCCGCGGTGGTCACTGCGACAGGTCCACTGGAACAGCCCGCTCGGGACATTGTCGGCCCGCCGTTCGCCGCAGCTCAGGCCAAACGTGCTCCAGGCCTCGATCGAGGGAGCAACGGCTGCCGGAGTGGCGGACCGACAGCCGACGATTGCGGAGGCGATCAGGATGAGCGGCATGAGCCGACGCACGACCCGGCGACGAACCGGGGCGCGCGGTTGTGGCGGGCCGTTCGGGTGGGGCTCGCTAGAGTGAGCACGTGCTCATGACCGACGCTCCGGCCGGTTCGCTGCGGGGGCGGGACCTGCTGTCCGTTGCCGATCTGAGCGCGGGCGAGGTCAACCGCATCTTCGATCGGGCGGCGGAGCTGAAGGCCGAGTTCCGGGCGGAGCGCCGCCACGCCGGGCCGCCCCTGGTGGGGCGGACGCTGGCGATGCTCTTCCAGCGGCCGAGCCTCCGGACCCGCGTGACGTTCGAGGCGGGGATGAACCAGCTCGGCGGGCACGCGGTGTACCTGACCGAGGACGTCGTCATGGGCGCCCGCGAGAGCGTCCGGGACGTGGCCCTCAATCTGGAGCGGTTCGTCGACGCGATCGTCGCCCGGACCGGGCCGCACGAGGTCGTCGTCGAGCTCGCGGCGCAAGCATCAATCCCGGTGATCAACGGCCTGACCCTGCGTGAGCATCCGTGCCAGGCGCTGACCGACCTGTTCACCCTGCGCGAGCGGTTCGGCGAGCTGCCCGGACGGGTCCTCGCGTTCGTGGGTGACGGGAACAACGTCTACCACTCGCTGGCGCTGCTCGGCGCGATGCTCGGCCTCGAGGTTCGCCTCGCCCATCCGGCCGACTACAGCCCGAGCCATCGGATCGTCGACCAGGCCCGGGCGATCGCCCAGGAGACCGGTGCGAGGCTGGTCTTCGGTCGCGATCCGGCCGAGATCGTCCGGGGCGCCGACGTCGTCTACACCGACGCCTGGACGTCGATGGGCCAGGAGGCGGAGATGGAGGCGCGGCGCGATGCGTTCGGGGCCTATCGCGTCGACGACGCTCTCCTCGACGCGGCCGGTCCGACGGCAGTCGCGATGCACTGCCTGCCCGCCCACCGCGGCCAGGAGATCACGTCGGCGGTGATGGACGGATCGCGGAGCATCATCTGGGACCAGTCGGAGAACCGTCTCCACGTCCAGAAGGCGCTCCTCGTCGAGATCCTCGGCGGATGACCGGCTCGAAGGGCTCCGACTCCCGGCCCGCGGGCAAGGCCGGGCAGGGGACCCAGAAGGGGAGGCCCGCAGCCGCCGGGACGGGGAAAGGGTCGGACACCGGTTCGGGCTCGCTGTACGAGCGGTACAAGGACGCGCTGCGACGTGGCCACGTGGCCGCCCTCCGGGGCCGCCACGACGCCGCGATCGACGCCTACGGTGAGGCGGCCGAGATCGCGCCCGACCGCGCCCTGCCGCATGCGAGCATCGGCGGGATCCTGGCCAGGATGGACCGTCCCGCGGACGCGGAGGTCGCCTACGAGCGAGCGCTGGATCTCGCCCCGCGCGACGAGGCCGCCCTTCGAGGCCTGGCCGAGGTGCTGACGCGTCTCGGGCGGCGGGCCGAGGCCGCGGCGGCCCTCGATCGCCTGTCCGACGCCCTCGACGCCAGCGGCCGGCTGGCCGACGCGACCGACACGGCCCGACGAGCCCTCGAGCTGGCGGAGTCCCGGCCCCGGCGGACGCATGTCGAGGAGCTGGCGACGCGGCTCCGTGCGGAGTCACCCGGCGACGAGGCGGCGGAGCGGGCGATAGCCCTGGCGATGCGATTGCTGGAGCCAGCGGAGGTCGCGCCGGAGCCGAGCGCCGCCGCCTCCGAGGTCGCCGAGCCCGAGGCCGCCGAGCCCGAGGTCGCCGAGCCCGAAATGGTCGAGGCCGAGGTGGTCGAGGCCGAACCCGAGGCGAAGCCGGTCGAAGCCGGCCAGGTCGAGGCCGCACCGGAGCAAGTCGAATCCGCCGTCGCCGAGGCGGAACCGGAGCCCGAGCCGGTCGAACCGGCTGGTCTCGGCATCGCCCTCGGCGCCGCTGCCGAGACCCGCCTCTACGCCGGCGACGGCGCCGAAGCGCGCGAGGGCCTCCTCGCTGCGGCTCGCGCCCACCGTCGTGCCGGTCGGCTCGTCGCCGCCGTCGACGCCTGCGACCTGGCGATCGGCGTCGCCCCCGCGGACCCCGACCTCCACCTGCTCCTCGCCGAGCTCTACCTCGATCGTGGCTGGCGGACGCTCGCCGTCGACAAGCTGTTGCTGCTCGGCCGGATCGCGGAGCTCGACGCCGACGCGGCGACCCGCGAGCGGCTCTGCGCGCTCGTCACGGCGCGCCTTCCGGACGAGCCGCGCCTCGCGGCGCTGTGCGCCTGAGGACGACCCGCCGGACGACCGGCGGACCTCGCCGTCCGGGCGGCCGGGCCCTCCTCGCGATGTAGACTTCGAGCACGATGCCGCAGCTTCTGCAGTCGATCGTCGACCAGATCGACCTGACCACGCTGGTCGACATCGGGATCACGGCGCTCCTCATCTACTGGCTCTTCAGCCTGATCCGGGGAACCCGTGCCGTCAGCCTCGTGATCGGCGTCAGCGTCCTGTTCGCGGTGTACGCCGCGGCCCGCGCCTTCGACCTGCGGCTCCTGACCCAGATCCTCCAGACCCTGGCGGTCGTCGGCTTATTCGCCCTCGTCGTCGTGTTCCAGCCGGAGCTCCGCCGGGCGCTCGACCGGATCGGCCGCGTCGGCTCGTTCAACTGGCTCTTCTCGCCGAGCGAGGCCCGGATCGGCGAGCACGTCGCCGCCGAGGTCGCCCGAGCGGCCGCCGGGCTGTCGGCGGACGGCCACGGCGCGCTGATCGTGCTCGAGCGCGAGACGGGCCTGGAGGAGGTCGCCGAGACGGGAGTGATGCTCCACGCCGACATCAGCGCCGACCTGATGCGGACGATCTTCGCGCCGAAGACTCCGCTCCACGACGGCGCGGTGATCATCCGCGAGGAGACGATCCTCGCCGCCGGGGCCCTCCTGCCGCTGGCCGAGATGACGGTCCACACGGAGCGGTTCGGGACCCGCCACCGGGCGGCTCTCGGGATCACGGAGCAGACGGATGCGGCCGTCATCGTCGTGTCGGAGGAGAACGGCCAGGTCAGTCTCGTCGAGCGGGCCCGGATCGTGCGGAACCTGAGCGAGCCGCAGCTCGCCCGGGCGATCCGCGCCCTCCTCGCTCCGGGACGCGGCCGTGGCCCGTTGGGCGGCCCCCTGGGCGGGGTCGTCGAGCTGGGTGGGCGCGCCCCGCGGCTGGCCGACCTCGGTCGGATCGTCCGAAATCGATCGGGCCGGGCCGGGCGAGGCGGAACGATCGCAGATGACGAGGCGGCGACGCCGGTTCGAGCGCCGCGGTGAACCGGGCCGTCCGGATCATCGTCCACAACTGGCCCCTCAAGGTCCTGGCGGTCATCCTGGCCTTCCTCCTCTATTCGGGGCTCGTCGTGTCGCAATCCACGTTCGAGTACCCCGGCTCGGTCCGGATCGAGATCGTCAACCAACCGACCGATGCCGTCGTGCTGGGCAACCTGCCGCCGGTGACCCGGATCCGCTACATCGTCAACGGCGACGTCGGCGCCGGACCGACGCCCGACAGCTGGCGCGCGACGATCGACCTGGCCGGCGTCGATCCCGAAGCCGGCTCGTCGATCTACCGCGCGGTGAACGTGACGTCCATCGATCCGCGGTTCATCGTCATCGACTACGAGCCCCGCGGCATCAACGTCCAGCTCGATCCGTACAAGTCGTACGTCGTCCCGGTCACGGTGGACACCGGGACTCCGCCACCCGATCTCGAGGTCGAGGACCCGGTGACGAGCCAGGACACCGTCACCGTCTCCGGGCCGGACTCCGTCGTGAAGTTCGTCGTCGAGGCCAAGGCCAACGTCACCATCGATCCGCACGGCCTGCCGGTCGACCGAGACGTCCCGTTGATTCCTGTCGACAAGCTCGGCAACGAGCTCAGCCCCGTCCGCGTCGATCCGGCGACCGTCCACGTCAAGATCAACGTCTTCACCAACGCCCAGACGAAGAACCTCGCCGTCAACGCGATCGTGACCGGGAGGCCGCCAACCGGATACACGGTCGGAACGATCACGGTCGAGCCCACCAGCGTCCTGGCGAAAGGCGATGCCGCGAACCTTGCGACGGTCACCACGGCCGACACAGCGCCCATCTCCGTCGGAGCCGCCACGAGCACGATCGAGACCGACGTGCCGCTCGCGTTGCCGTCGGGCGTCGTCGCGGTCGGCGCGACCACGGTCCACGTCACGATCACGATCAAGCCCGAGGACGGCACGCGCAGCTTCCAGGCGGGCCTCGTCCTGACCGGCGACCAGGCCGGCCTCCAGTACAGCCTCTCGACCCTGAACGTGCTGTTGTCGATCGGGGGGCCGGTCGCCGACCTCGACCGCCTCGACCCCGGCGGCATCCTGGTGCCGGTGGACGTCGCCGGCTTCGGACCGGGGACGCACTCGGTCCAACCGGCGCCGGTCCTCCAGGCCGGCCTGCGGCTGCTGCGGGTCGACCCGGCCACCGTGACGGTGACGGTCAGCCCGCTCGGGAGTCCCGCGCCGGCCCCGTCCGGGCCCTGACGTGCCCCGGCTGTTCGGAACGGATGGGATCCGGGGGGTCGCGAACGTCGAGCTGAAGCCGACGCTCGCGTACGCGCTCGGCCGGGCGACGGCTCACCGGCTCGTCGGCAAGAGCGGGCTCCTCGTCGTCGGCCAGGACACGCGACGGTCCGGCGACATGTTCGTCGCGGCCATCGCCGCGGGAGCGACGAGCCTCGGAAGCGACGTCCGGATCGCCGGTTGTGTCCCGACGCCGGCCCTCGCGTTCCTCGCCGGGACCGGCGACTTCGCCGCCGGCATCATGGTCTCGGCCTCGCACAACCCAGCCGACGACAACGGCTTGAAGGTCCTCGACGAGCACGGCCTGAAGCTGGACGACAACGTCGAGGACGAGATCGAGCAGCTGATCTGGCGGACCGAGGAGCTCGGGTCGGTCGGCAACGCGGAGATCGGGCGGTCCGTGGTCGAGCCGTCGCTGCTGGATCGGTATCGGGAGCACCGGCTGGGGCTGGCCCGGAGTGTCGGCGCGGACGGTCTGCGGATCGTCCTCGACTGCGCCAACGGGTCGGGCGGCGTCGTCGGGCCGGAGATCCTGGCCGCGACGGGAGCGAGCGTCGAGACGATCCACAACGAGCCCGACGGGGTGAACATCAACGTCGGCTCCGGTGCGACGGCGCCGGCGTCGCTCGCGGCGACGGTCGCAGAGCGGGGCGCGGACGTCGGCTTCGCCCTCGACGGCGATGCGGACCGGCTCATCGCCGTCGACGCCGCCGGGCGGATCGTCGACGGCGATCAGGTGCTCGGGATCCTGGCCCTCGACCGGCTCGGGCGCGGTGTCCTGCCGGAGGGGGCGCTCGTCGTATCGGTCCTGTCGAACGGCGGGCTCCAGGCCGCGGTCGAGGAGGCCGGCGGCCAGGTGATCCGCACTCCCGTCGGCGACAAGTACATCCTCGAAGGCATGCAGGTCTCGCGCGCCGGGCTCGGCGGCGAGAAGAGCGGCCACGTCATCGTCCTCGAGCACACGACCTCGGGGGACGGCATCGTCACCGCACTGGAGGTCCTCCGGGTGATGACGCGGGCGGGGCGACCGCTCGCCGACCTGGCGAGCGGCATCCCGCTGCTTCCGCAGCAGCAGCGCGCGGTGAAGGCTCGCCACAAGGACCAGTGGGAGGGCGATCCGGCGATCCAGCGGGCGATCCGCGACGCGGAGACACGCCTCGGGAGCGGCGGCCGCGTCCTGGTCCGGCCGTCGGGCACGGAGCCGGCGCTGCGGGTCATGGTCGAAGGGCCCGATGCCGCCCTGGTGACCGAGCTGGCCGACGCGATCGCGGGTCTCGCGGGCGAGCGACTAAACTGAGCGCGCGGCGCCGGACGGGCGCCGATCACGAACCAGGCCCGACGGTCGCTGCCGCGGGACGCGGAGGACAACAGCGACATGTGCGGTATCGTCGGCTATACCGGGCCACGCGAGGCGGGCCCGATCCTGATCGAAGGCCTCCAGCGGCTCGAGTATCGCGGGTACGACTCGGCCGGGATCGCCCTCGTCGACGAGGAAGGCGACCTCTTCGTCGAGAAGAAGGCCGGCAAGCTGTCGAACCTCCAGACCGCGATCGCCGACCGGACGCCGCACGCCGCGATCGGGCTGGCCCACACCCGCTGGGCCACCCACGGCCGGCCGAACGACCTCAACGCCCATCCCCACCAGGACTGCACCGGCGACATCACGGTCATCCACAACGGGATCATCGAGAACTTCTCGGAGCTGAGGGATGGGCTGGAGGCGCGCGGCCACACGCTGACATCCGAGACCGACACCGAGGCGATCGCCCACCTCGTCGAGGAGGCCTACCAGGGCGACCTCGGCGATGCCGTCCGCGCCGCCCTGCGCCAGCTCGAGGGCGCCTACGCCCTCGTCGTCATGCACAAGGGCGAGCTGAGCCGGCTCGTCGGGGCGCGCCAGGACGTCCCGCTCGTCGTCGGCCTGCACGGCGAGGAGAGCTTCATCGCCAGCGACGTCGCGGCCATCCTGGCTCACACCAACCGGATCGTGTTCCTCGAGGAGGGCGACGTCGCCGACGTCCACCCGACCGGTGTCGTGATCACCGACGTGGACGGCAATCCCCGGGAGCGCGCCGAGACCACGATCGACTGGACGCCCGAGGCCGCCGAGAAGGGTGGATTCGACCACTTCATGGCCAAGGAGATCCACGAGCAGCCCGAGGCGCTCCGCCAGTGCATCGCGGGCCGGGTGACCCGGGACGGCCGGATCCGGCTCGAGGAGATCGCCGGCCTCGACGAGCAGCTGCGGGCCGCGACCCGGATCGAGCTCGTCGCCTGCGGCTCGGCGTACTACGCGGCGCTCGTCGGTGCTGCCGCGCTCCAGGAGTGGACGGGCCTGCCCGCGCGGGCCACGGTGGGATCCGAGTTCCGCTACGGCCCGCCGCCGCTCGACGGGCAGACGCTCGTGATCGCGGTCACCCAGTCTGGCGAGACCGCCGACACGATCGCCCCGACCCGCCACGCCCGCGAGCAGGGCTGCCCGATCATCGCGGTCACGAACACGGTCGGCTCGGCGATCACCCGCGAGGCCGACGCGGTCGTGTTCCTGCAGGCCGGTCCCGAGATCGCGGTCGCGGCATCGAAGACGTTCACCACCCAGGTGACCACGCTGGTCATCCTCGCGGCGGCGATCGCGAAGGCCCGCGGGGCGCTCGACGAGGCCTTCGAGCAGGAGCTGGCCGAGGCGCTCCATGCGCTCCCGGCGGCTGCCCAGCGCGTGCTCGACACCGCCGGCCCGGACGCCCCGGCGATCGCCCGCCGCTACGTCAACTCGCGCGGTTTCATGTTCGTCGGCCGTGGCTACTCGATGCCGACGGCGCTCGAGGGCGCCCTCAAGCTCAAGGAGGTGAGCTACGTCCACGCCGAGGGCTACCCGGCGGGAGAGCTGAAGCACGGCCCGATCTCCCTGCTCGACGCCGAGTACCCGCTGGTCGCCGTCGCGACGCAGTCGCGGGTGTACGACAAGGTGATCAGCAACGTCATGGAGGGCCGCGCCCGCGACGCGCGCGTGATCGCGGTCGCCACCGAGGGCGACGACCAGGTCCGCCGCTATGCCGACGACGTCTGGTTCGTCCCCGACATCCACGAGGCGCTCAGCCCGGTGATCGGGATCATCCCGCTCCAGCTGTTCGCCTACCACGTGGCGGTGGCGCGGGGCACGGACGTCGACCAGCCCCGGAACCTCGCCAAGTCGGTCACCGTGGAGTAGCGGCGTCCGATGCTCCCCGCCGATCCGCCCGCCGGCACATCGGAGCTCGGCATCGACATCATCAAGGTCGACCGGATCCGGCGGTCGATCGAGCGGTTCGGCGAGCGGTTCGCGAAGCGGGTCCTGACGCCGGGCGAGCAGCGCTACGTCCGGCTGCGGCCGGAGACGTTCGCCGGTCGATGGGCGGCCAAGGAGGCGGTCAGCAAGGTGCTCGGCCTGGGCGTCCGCGGGATCGGCTGGCGCGACATCGAGGTCGAGCGGCTGCCGACCGGCCAGCCGGCGGTCCGGCTCCGCGGCCGGGCCGCCGCTCGGGCGCAGCAGCTCGGCATGGACCGCATCGCGCTGTCGATCAGCCACGAATCCGACTACGCGGTGGCCATCGCCTACGGCGTCCGAACGGCCGGCGGTCGCTATGTCTTCCCGCTCGACATCGACGACCGGCTGGACGACCGCGAGCGACGCATCCTGGCCCGGATGGAGCGGCTCCGCGAGCTGCATGCGGCGCAGGTGGCGGTCGCCGAGTCGAGCGAGGTCGGACGTGACGAGACCGACGACGAGGCGGTCGTGACGATCCGGGACGCGGGCGAGCCGGAGCGTGGCTGACCGCGGCCGAGTCGGCTTCGCGCCGGCCGAGGGCAGCGGCGACGGGCCGTGGACGCCGCCGGTCGACGGCGCGGAGCTCCTCGACGACCAGATCGCGGCAGGCCTCCTTCCGGCCCGCGACAAGCGGGCTCACAAGGGATCGTTCGGGAAGCTGCTCGTGATTGCCGGCTCCCTGGATTACGCCGGCGCGGCGCTCCTCGTCTGCCGCGCGGCGGGCCGGACCGGCGCGGGGCTCGTCACGCTGGCGGTCCCGGAATCGCTCCAGCCGCTGTTCGCCGCCAAGGTCGTCGAGGCGACGACGATGGCGCTGCCGGAGGACGACGTCGAGGAGATCGACCCCGAGCCGGCGCTCGCCAGGATCCTCGACCACGACCACGATGCGATCGTCGTCGGGCCCGGCCTCCGGCCGGGCCTCGCCACGGCAGAGCTCGTCCGGCTCCTGCTGGCGGCCGGCGACGACGGTGCCACCGCGCCGATCGTGCTCGACGCCGAGGCCCTCCGGTCCCTGGCGACGCAGGAGAGCTGGTGGGCGGGCGACCATCGGCCGTCGGTCCTGACGCCTCATGCCGGCGAGTTCGCCCGGCTCCGCGCGGGGAGCGGCCGAGAGCCGGAGGCGGACGGCGATCTTTCGACCGACGACGTCGCCCGGGCGACGGCGGCCCGGGACGCCGCCACGACGTGGGGCCAGGTCGTCGTCCTGAAGGGCGCGAAGACCGTGATCGCCGCCCCGGACGGGCGGGTCGCGGTCGCCCCGTTCGAGAACCCCGCACTGGCGAGCGGCGGGACGGGCGACGTCCTGAGCGGCGCGATCGGTTCGCTCCTGGCCCAGCGCGTCGCCCCGTTCGACGCCGCCCGGCTCGGTGTGTACCTCCACGGGCTTGCCGGCGACAGCGTCCGCGAGCGCCTCGGCGACTCGGGCCTGCTGGCCTCGGATCTGCCCGACCCGATCGCCATGGCCCGCAAGCGCCTTGCTGCCGTCGCCGAGCGGCGAGCCGCGGGCGCCCGCCTCGGATTCGGACTGCGCCTGCCGCCGGCGATGCCCGCCGCTGGTGACGAGGCCTCGCCGGGTGCGCCGACCGTCCCGACCGCCCCCAACGACCGCTCGAGGTCCGGGCCCTGACCGCGACCGGTGACCGCCCGTCGATCGAGACGCGCCTCGCGGCCGCCGGGCTGGCACCGCTCCGCAGGATGGCCTGGATCGAGATCGACCTCGACGCCGTCGCCCGCAACTTCCGGGCGATCGGGTCGATGGCGCAGGGTCAGGCGGTGATGCCCGTCGTCAAGGCGGAGGCGTACGGCCATGGGATGGTGCCGGTGGCCCGTGCCCTCGAGGCCGCGGGTGCGGCGACCCTGTGTGTGGCGACGCTCGATGAGGCGATCGCGCTCAGGACCGCAGGTCTGACCGGCGAGATCCTCGTCCTGTACCCGATCCCGCCGGCCGGCGTCATCGACGCCGTCCAGCATCGGCTGACGGTCGTCGGGGGCGGCCCGTCGGTCGTCGCGGCGACGCTCGCCGCGGCTGCCGACGCCGACGTCGCCGGCCGATTGTCGATCGAGCTCGAGGTGGAGACCGGCCTCGGCCGGGGTGGGGCGACGCCGGAGGAGGTCGTCGAGGTCGCCGCCGCGATCGTCGCCGCCGGTGCCCGCCTGAGCGGCGTCTGGACGCATCTCCAGGAGACCGAGGTCGAGCCCATCACCGCCGAGCAGGTGCGCCGGTTCGACGCCGCCCTCGGAGCGTTGGCCGCCGCCGGCATCGCCGTCGAGCGCCGCCACCTCGCCGCGAGCGCCGCGATCCTCCTCGGATCGGTCCCGCGCTATGACGCCGTCCGACCCGGCCTGATCACGTACGGCCTCATCCCCGACGAGCTCACCGACGCCGGGTACGACGAGGCGTCCTTCGCGGCCGGGGCAGATCGGATCCGGCCGGCCCTCGCCCTCAAGGCGCGGCCGGTCCGGGTGGCCGACCTGCCGGCGGGGCACGGCGTGTCGTACGGCCCGACGTGGCGAGCGGGACGGCCCAGCCGGATCGCCACGCTGCCGCTCGGCTACGGCGACGGTTGGCCGCGGGCGCTGTCCAATCGATGCCAGGTCCTGGTCCGTGGCGTCCGCGTTCCGACCGTCGGGAACGTCGCGATGGACGCGACCATGATCGACGTCACGGACCTTCCCGGTCGGCCGGTCGACACCGACGACGAGGTCGTCCTGATCGGGCGTCAGGGCGACGCCGAGATCACCGCGGCCGAGGTGGCGCGATGGCGCAACACGAACTCCTGGGAGGTCGTCACGGCGATGTCCGGCCGATTGACCCGGGTGTACGATGCGCCGGCCGGGCCGCCCGGTTCGCGCGCATTTCCCCCGCAGGAGACCCGTTGACTCGGATCGAACTCTGGAACGGCGACATCTGCGAACTCGAAGTCGACGCGATCGTGAACGCCGCCAACCTGTCGCTGTGGATGTCGACGGGAGTGGGTGGGGAGATCAAGCGGGCGGGCGGTGACGCGATCGAGTTCGCCGCGGTTCGCCAGGCCCCGGTCCCGCTCGGCGAGGCCGTCGTCACGCCGGCCGGCCGGCTGGCTGCGCGGGCGGTGATCCACGCCGTGTCGCTCGACCGCGATCGCCGAACGAGCGCCGAGGTCATCGATCGGGCCGTCCGGAGCGCGATGGCCCGCGCCCGCGAGATCCGGGCCAGGAGCATCGCCTTCCCGGCCATGGGGACGGGCGTCGGCGGCTTCCCGCTCGACGAGGCCGCCCGCGTGACCGTCCAGGCTGTCCGCAACGAGCTGCCCGCGTCGCCGATGATCGAGCACATCATCTTCGCGATGCGCGGGGCCGCCGCCTACCAGGCCTTCGAGGCGGCGCTCGCCGCGACCGCGCCGGCCGGGCCGCTGTCGTCGCCGGGCGCCGGAACCAGCCGGGCGATGTTGCTGTGAGCCTGTCCTACGAGCGCACGGACGAGCAGCGCGACGAGCTGGTCGAGCGCGTCGCCCGCGAGATCCAGCTGCGCGGCCTGACCGGCCCCGCCGTCCATTTCCTCGAGGCGAGCCGCCCGTACCGGCCGCTCGGGGCGAACGCGATGCTCTTCTTCGACCCGGTCCTCCGCGGGCTGTTCGGCGGCGACGACGCGTCGGCGTCGCTGATCCTCGCCGACGACGCAGGCATCGAGCTGCTGATCGCGCGGCTCGAGGAGATCGACGAAGAGATCACCTGGGACGCCTAGCGCCGGCATCGCCTCGGTCGCGGCCGCCTCCCGCGCCGCCCGGTAGCATGGGTCCATGACTTCCGATCCCCGCGCGTTCCTGGCCGTGGACCAGGGCGCCGCAACGACGTCGGCTGCGCTCATCGGCCGGCTCGCCCATCGCTGGCGCGTCATCGGCTCCCTGGCGACGCCGGCGCCGGGCGACGTCGACGCGATCGGAACCGAGCTCGTCCGGCGGGTCCACGCAGCCGATCCCGACCTCGCCGACGGCCTCGGCCTGACGATCGCCGGCGCGCCGGCCGGCATCGCCGAGCTCGCCTCGGACCTCCCCCGTCTCGTCGCGCGCAGCGCTCCGGCGCGGACGCTGCTGGCCATGGCCGTGTCCGACCGGGCCCTCGAGCCGCTGGCGACCGCCGCCCGCAAGACGGGCTGGCGGACGCGGGGCGCGTCCCTCGACGGGCGCGATCCCCTCCAGCTGACGGCGGCGATCCTCGACCGGGACGTCGACGTGATCCTCGTCGGCGCCGGCGATCCGCCGGGGGCCGACGAACGACGCCAGCTCGACGAGCTCGGGGCCGTGGTCGCCGGGGCCGTCGCCCGGCGCCCGGAGCTCACGGTGATCCTCGCCGGTGCGATGGCGGACCAGCTCGCTCGGATCGAGCCGGGCGGCGCCGAGCGCGGTGGCGAGATCCTCCTCGGACCGCCGGCCACGGCGGGCGACCCGCCCGGCGACCCGCTCCAGCGCCTGCTCGACGACGTTCGCGGCGGTCCGGATGACCCGCGCCGGGCGGCGGGCCGCATCACCGCCGCCCTCGCCGACGTCCTCGACCGGCGGATCGAGCTGATCGAGATCGGCTTCGACGGCGGCCTGCGGGCAACAGCGAGCCCGGGCGTCGAGGGCGGCGAAGGGACGTCGCAGGTCTCGATCGTGGCGGATGCGGCGCTCGTGCCGCCCGATCCCGACGACGTGACGGTCGACCGGGTCCTCGCCTGGGCGACGATCTCGCTGGATCGGCACCGCCTGCGCGACCGCCTGCGCGAGCTCCGCCTCTGGCCCTGGTCGGGGATCGCCGGCGACGGGGCGCGGCTCCGGCTCGCGGCCGCCCGCGCCGCGCTGGGCGTGCTCATCGATGCGACGCCCGACCAGTCGGCCCTGCCCGCGCCGGACCTGGTGGTGATCGCCGGTGGCGCGTTCGCGGCGGCGCCCGGCCCGGCCGTCGCGCTCGCGCTCGCCGACGTCGTTCGCCGCCCGGCGGCGGTCGCCATCGCCCAGGACCACGCGCGGCTCCTCGGGGCCCTCGGCGTGATCCCGGATCCGATCGAACGGCGCCAGGCGCTGGCGGACCTCGTCGACGACGTCCTGGCGCCGCTCGGCAGCGTCGTCATTCCCGCCGGGATCCGGGCCGGCGCGAGCGCCGGCCGGTTGACGATTCACGCCGGAACCGGCGCGTCGGACAGCGACCTGGTGCCGGGCGGCCTCGAGCTCGTCGACCTGCCGCCGGGCGAGGTCGCCACCGCCGAGTTCGCGTTCCGCGACTCGGTCCGGCTGGGCGCCCGCGGCCGGCGCTTCGCGGTCGACGTGGCCGGCGGGCTGGGCGGTCTCCTGGTGGACCTGCGGGACGTCCCGCTCCGGCTGCCCGATCGCCCCGAGCGGCGGCGCGAGCTGCTCGACGCCTGGCAGGAGTCGCTGTGGGTGACGCGCGACCGATGACGGCGACGGCACGAGCCGGCGGGAACGGGGCGACGTCACGGCCGCACGGGCGCGGCCTTGACCTCGTCGCCCGCCGGTCGTTGCTGAGCGACGTCGCCGAGGTCGGGTTCCGTCTGGCACCAGGCGATCGCCCGCTGGTCGCTGCCGGAGACGCCATCGTCGCCGGCACGACGATCGCGGAACGCGTCCGCGATCCACACCTCGTCGACGTGCCGGCTGCCGCGGCCGATCCGGACGCCCGCTCGGGCGATCGGTGGTCCAGCGTGGGCCGGCCGCTGGCGCGCGTCCGCCGCGGGAACGAGACGGAGATCGGTGAGCTCATCTACGAGCACGGCGGGCGCTGGCGGCTCGCGGTCGGCGAGCATCTCGAGCCGATCGACTGCCCGGTCGCCGGCGTGGTCCGCGAGATCCGACCCGGCATCGGCATCCGTGTCCGGGCGGAGGGTCGGGCATTGCCCGGAGTGGAGGCCCTCGGCGATCCGACGAACGGCCGGCTATCGCTCGGAAGCGATCGCGGTGACATCCGCTACGGACGCTTGCGATCGACGTCGCTCGACGTCGGCCTGGCCGGGACGATCCTCGTGATCGGGTCCCGCGTCGACGCCGAGGCCCTCACCCGAGCCCGCGCGATGGGCGTCCGTGGCGTCGTCGTCAGCGGGCTCGCCGGCAAGGAGCGGCGGGACTTCCTCGCCTCCGAGGCGCGACAGCGTGCGTCCCTGCACCGGCTCCCACCGTTCGCGGTCTTGATCCTCGACGGGGTCATCCGCCGGCCCATTGCCGGTCCGATCGCGGCGGTCCTCGAGGCCCTTGCCGGGTCGACCGTCGCGATCTCGGTCGATCCGCCGGCCCTCGTGTTCGACGCCCCGAAGGTCCGAGTCGACCCGCCACCGGCGGAGCACGTCCGTGTCCGCTCCGGCGAGCACGCCGGCGAGGAGGGCCGCTGGGCCGGCCTGGCGGGGATCCGCCGCTTCGCCGGCGGGACGTTCCTCGAGGCCGGCTGGGTGGTCTTCGGCGACGATCCGCCGCGCCCCGTGCCGCTGGCGGATCTCGAGCGGTTCGTCTGACGATGGCCGGCCGGCTGGCCGGCGCGGCGGCCGCTGGGTCGGGTGCCGCCGCCGCCACGATCGATCGGGCTCGGGTCGAGTCGACGTCTGCCGCCGACACCGTGGATCTGGGCGCGCGGCTCGGCAGCGTCGCCCGCGCCGGCGACCTCGTCTGCCTGTGGGGCGAGCTCGGTGCGGGCAAGACGCAGCTCGCGAAGGGCATCGCGCGAGGCCTCGGCGTGGTCGACACCGTCAACTCGCCGACGTTCGTGTTGATGGCCGAGTACACCGGGCGGCTGCCGCTCTTCCACGTCGACCTCTACCGGCTGGCCGATGCGTCCGATGCGCTGGCGGGGGGCGTGGTCGACGACCGCCAGGAGGACGGGCTGACCGTGGTCGAGTGGCCCGACCGGCTCGGCTCGGTGCTGCCCGCGGCCCGCCTCGACGTCGAGATCGACGGGACCGGCGACGAGCCGCGGGCGATCGACGTGGTCGCCCGCGATCCGCGGTATCGCCGCTATGTCGAGGCAGCCCGATGACGGCCGACCGACCGGCTCCGGCGAGCAGGTCACCGAGCGACGGCCGGAGGCCGTGGCTCCTCGCGATCGATACCGCCACGAGCCAGGTCGTCGTCGCCGCGGCCGCACTCGACGGGACGCTGCTGGGCGCGACGACCTGGGCGGCCGGTCGGACGCACGGCGCGCAGTTGCTCCCCGCGGTCGGGCGGCTCCACGGCGAGGCGAACCTGCGCCGATCGCGGATCCGCGGCGTGATCGTCGGGACGGGACCGGGCGCGTTCACCGGGTTGCGGGTCGGGCTCGCCACCGCCAAGGCGATCGCCCACGAGCTCGGCGTGCCGATCGTCGGCGTGTCGACCGGCGAGGCGTTGCTGCGCGCGGCGGCGACCGGTCATCTCGAGGATGTCGTCCTCCTGTTGCCGGCCGGACCGAACGACCGCCACGTCGTGCGCGCCGGCCAGTCACCCCGCCTGCTGCCCGGCGGCACCGACCCGGACCTCGCCCCGACCGACGTGCTCGTCGCGGTCGACCTCGATGGCCGGGCACCCGACGACGCCGTGGAGCGCGGGGAGCGGGCGCGGCGCGGCCTGGCGGCCGAGCTGGTCGCCATCGGCGTCCCCCGCCTGGCGCACGGTGGTGACGACCTGGCGCGGCTCGTCCCGGAGTACGTGACGCTGCCGCGCGGCGTCAGCGCAGAGAGCGGAGAGGTCGCATGGTCGCGCGACCCCCGCTGAAGGTCCTCATCGAGGCGATGCGCCTCGAGGACCTCGACGAGGTCGAACGGATCGAGGAGGCCAGCTTCACGACGCCCTGGCCTCCGAACGCCTACCGCAGCGAGCTGATGACGAACCGGCTCGCGTCGTATCTCGTCGCCCGGGTCGATGGCCGGATCGTCGCCTATGGCGGGATGTGGCTGATGGTCGACGAGGCCCACATCACCACGTTTGCGGTCCATCCCGCCTGGCGCCGCCAGCGGCTCGGCGAGCGGCTGCTCCTCGCCTTCCTCGACCTCGCTCGCGACCGCGCTGCCCGGGAGGTGACCCTCGAGGTCCGCCTGTCGAACCTGGGCGCCCGGCGGCTGTACGAGAAATATGGCTTCCGGCCGGTCGGGCTGCGGCCGCGCTACTACAGCGACAACAACGAGGACGCGCTGATCATGACGACCGAGCCGCTCGACAATCCGCGGCTCCGAGCCCGGATCGAACGCCTCCGGGTCGCCCTCGACGACGCCCCGCCGCCATCGGGTCCGTTCGAGCCGGACGAGGATCCGACGATCGGCGACCACGTGGCGCCACCGGCGCCACCTCCCTCGGCCGACCGATGACCGCGCCCGTGGACGACGCGCTCATCCTGTCGGTGGAGTCGTCCTGCGACGAGACCGGCATCGCCGTGACGCGCGGTGGCCGGTCGATCCTGTCGAACGTCGTCGCCAGCCAGACCGCGCTCCATGCCGTGTCCGGCGGGATCGTCCCCGAGGTGGCCGCCCGGGCCCACCTCCGTTGGATCGTGCCGGTCCTCGATCAGGCGCTGGGCGACGCCGCCGTCACGGTCGACGACGTGGACGCCGTCGCGGTGACCTACGGACCGGGCCTCGCGGGCTCCCTGCTCGTCGGCCTGAACTTCGCCAAGACCCTGGCCTGGGTCCACGACAAGCCGCTCGTCGGGGTCAACCACCTCGAGGGCCACCTGTACGCGGCCTGGCTCCACGACGGGGCGAACGGCGGGGACACCGGGGAGCCCGTCTTCCCGCTCGTCGCCCTGATCGTGTCCGGCGGCCACACCTTCCTCGTGGAGATGCCCGATCACCTGACCTATCGACTGCTCGGCCAGACGGTCGACGATGCCGCCGGCGAGGCGTTCGACAAGGTCGGCCGGCTCCTCGGGCTGGCATACCCCGGCGGACCGGCGATCTCCCGCGCGGCCGAGGCCGCGACCCGCCACGACGCCGCGTTCCCGCGGGCATGGCTGGGCGACACCTACAACTTCAGCTTCAGCGGCCTGAAGACCGCGGCGCGGCGGACGATCGACGTGGCACGGGCCGACGAGGGCCTGCCGACCGGCAAGGCCGCCGAGGCCGAGCCGGCGGCCCGCCTGTCCGCTGCCGCCACGGCCGAGCTGTCGTGGGGCTTCCAGGATTCGATCGTCGACGTCCTGGTGACGAAGACCATTCGTGCCGCCGAGTCGAGCCGCGCTCGGTCGATCGTCCTCGGCGGCGGCGTGGCTGCGAACTCCGCCCTTCGGACGCGCCTCGCCGGCGAGGCCGAGGCGCTCGGCCTGCCGCTGATCGTGCCGCGGCCGGCGCTGTGCACCGACAACGGAGCGATGATCGGCGCCGCGGGCGCCCGCCGGTTCGCCGCCGGCGAGCGGGCCGATCTGTCGCTGGACGCGCGGCCGTCGCTGCCGCTCGCCCGTCGCTGAGACGTCGAGGATCATCGCGGTGGGCGCCAGCCGGACCCGGATCGACCCGGCGAGCGTTCGCCGGACGATGCGCGACGCGGGCCTCCGCGCCCGCCACAGCCTGAGCCAGAACTTCCTGGCCGACACCGACGTCCTCGAGGCGATCCTCGCCGAGGCCGCGCCCGGTCCGGGAGCGGGCATCCTCGAGATCGGCCCGGGTCTCGGCCTCCTGACCGGCGGTCTCCTCGACGCCGGAGCCCGGGTGACGGCGGTCGAGCTCGACCGGGGCCTCGCCGCCTTCCTCCGCGAGCGGTTCGATGACGAGCTGGCGGACGGCCGGCTGCGACTGATCGAAGGCGACGCGCTCGACGAGGACCTGACGCGGCTCGTGCCCCCTCCGTACCAGGTCGTGGCGAACCTGCCCTACCACATCACGAGCCCGATCATGCATCGCCTGCTCGGCGAGCCGCCGCGGCCGGAACGGCTGGTGCTGATGGTCCAGCGGGAGGTCGCGGCGCGGATCGCCGCCGAGCCGGGCGCCATGAGCTATCTCTCGGTCTTCGTCCAGTACCACGCCCGCGTCCGGATCGCGATCGACGTCCCGCCCGAGGCGTTCGAGCCGGAGCCGGCGGTCCGATCCGCAGTCATCATCGTCGAGCCGTACCCGGACGACGATCGCCTCGCGGACCCGGCCGACGAGGACGCCCTGTGGCGGCTCGTCCAGGCGGCGTTCCGCGAGCGCCGCAAGATGCTCCACAACGTCCTCGCCCGGCAGCTCCCCCTCGAGCCGGCACGGGTCGCGGCCGCGCTCGCGACGGCCGCGATCGACCCGGACCGCCGGCCACAGACGCTCGCCGTCGGCGAGTGGCTGCGCCTGCTCTCGGCACTCGGCGAGATCGGCACCGACCGGCGTGGGGCACGGGCGTGAGCATCGGCGACCCCGCCCGGGTCGTGACGCCGGTCGTCCGCCTCGCCCCCGCCAAGCTCAACCTGACCCTGGCGGTGGTCGGCCGCCGGCCGGACGGGTACCACGCCCTGCACACCGTCATGGTGCCGCTCGACCTGGCCGACCGGCTCACGTTCGCCCTCGATCCGTCGCCGGGCGCCTCCGATCGGCTCCACGTCGAGGGCTTCGACGCCGGCCCGGCCTCCGACAATCTCATTCTCAAGGCGGTCGAGGCGACGAGGCGAGCCGTCCGCGGCGGCCTCTCGGCGCCGCCGCCGGCCCTCGCCATCCGCCTCGACAAGCGGATCCCGGTCGCGGCCGGGCTGGCCGGCGGCAGCAGCGACGCCGCCGCCGCGATCGATGGCGCGCTCGAGGCCTGGTCGACGCCGGACGAGCTGTCGGCCGCCGAGCGCTCGGCGGTGGCCGCCTCGGTCGGCAGCGATGTCCCGTTCTTCCTCGCGGGCGGGCCGGCCCTCGTCGAAGGCCGCGGGGAGCGCGTCACGCGGCTCCATGGCCTGCGGCTGGCGCCCGGCGAGAGACCGCCGGGACTCCTCCTCGTGACACCGGCGATCGCCGCGCACACGGCCGCCGTGTTCGAGGCGTGGGCCGGCGGCGCCATGGGCCCGCCCGGGATCGCCGCCCGCAGCTCGGAGCACTTCGCGAGCGAATTCGGGTCGGGCCTGTCCGCCGGCCAGCTCCTCGAGCGGGCTGGCGTCCTCGCCGCCGCCAATGATCTCCTGCCCGCGGCGGCGGCCGTCGTCGAGGGTCTCGTCCCGTTCCGCCGGGCGCTGATGCGGTTGCTCGGCCGGCCGATCGGCCTGTCGGGGTCGGGGCCGACGCTCTGGGCGCTCTATCCTTCGGTCGACGACGCGGATGTCGCGGCGGCAGCCGTCAGGGCCGCGGTCGGCACCGGCTTCGTCCGCCCACCCGGCGACGGGCCGCCGTTCGTCGCTGCCACGACGTTCCTGACCGACGTTCTGCCCACCAGCGAGGAGGCGACCGATCGATGACCCGCCAGGCGATCCAGACGAACGGGGCCCCGGCTGCGCTCGGCCCGTACAGCCAGGCGATCCGGAGCGGCGACCTCGTCTTCTGCTCCGGACAGATCGGCATCGACCCGGTGACCGGCGAGCTGGTGGACGGCGTCGAGGCCCAGGCGGAGCGGGCGATCCGCAACCTCGGGTCTGTCCTCGATGCCGCCGGTCTCGGCTTCGACGACGTCGTCAAGACGACGATCTTCCTCGCCGACGTAAACGACTTCGCGACCGTCAACGAGATCTACGCCCGGTTCATGCCGGATCCGCCGCCGGCGCGCTCGACGATCGGCGTCGGCGCGCTGCCGAAGGGCGCTCGGGTCGAGATCGAGGCCATCGCCCGCAGGGTCGAGATCGAGGCCATCGCCCGCCGCGCCTGACGAACCCAACTGCGTTCGATAGGCCTTCCGAGGTTTGACACTCGATAGGGCCGCACCTACCATCCGCCCAACCTTCGATGAGATCACCCCTAGACGCGCCGGGCCCTCACGGCGTCGGGATCGCCACTCCCACCCCGACCAGCGCCCGCCCGCGTCGCCGCTCGTGAACCCCCCAAGTCCCGGATCCGCTCCGCGGGTCGTCGCGGTCGTCATGGCCGCCGGCCTCGGCACGCGGATGAAATCGCGAACGCCGAAGCTCCTCCACCCGCTGGCCGGCCGGCCGATGGTCGCCTACGTCGTCGACGCCGGCCGTCAGGCGACCGGCCGCCGCCCGATCGTCGTCACGAGCCCGGCGACCGCCGCGGTCCGCGACGCGGTCGACGACGTCGACTTCGTCCTGCAGGCCGAGCCGCGCGGGACCGGCGACGCCGTCGCGGCGGCTGTGGCCGCGCTCCCAGCCGACGCCGACGAGATCCTCGTCCTGACCGGCGATGCGCCGCTGCTCGAGGCAGACCTCCTGGCCGAGCTTCTCGATGAACGGCGGCTCGACCAGGCGGCGATCGCCCTCATCGCCGTCGACGCGATCGACCCCGGCAACCTGGGCCGCGTCATCCGCGACGACGCCGGAACCGTCGACCGGATCGTCGAGAGGAAGGACGCCACCGACGAAGAGATCGCGGTCAACGAGATCAACTCCGGCCTGTACGCCTTCGATGCCGTCTGGCTGCGGTCGCGCATCGGCGCGCTCAGCCCGTCGCCGAAGACCAGTGAGCTGTACCTGACCGAGCTCGTCGAGCTGGCCCGCGCCGACGGCCGGCTCGTCGTCGCCCTGACGGTCGAGGACGACGGCCGCCTGCTCGGGATCAACGACCGCGCGGAGCTCGCCCAGGCGGAGTGGGACCTCCGAACACGGATCAACGGCGAGCACATGCTCGCGGGGGTGACGATGCGCGACCCGTCGACGGTGTACGTCGACGCGACGGTGACCCTCGCCGCGGACGTGACCCTCGAACCGAACGTGATCCTGCGCGGCGCGACAGCCGTGGGGGAGGGGACCACGATCGGGGCCGGTTCGCAGGTCGTCGACAGCACGATCGGCGCCGGCTGCCTGGTCTGGGCGTCGGTCGTCGAGTCGTCGACTGTCGAGGACGGCGCGCGGGTCGGCCCGTTCAGCCACCTCCGTCCCGGCTCGCACGTCGGACCGGACGCCGAGGTGGGCAACTTCGCCGAGCTGAAGAGCACCCGCCTCGGCCGCGGCGTGAAGCAGCACCACATGAGCTACCTCGGCGATGCCGAGGTGGGCCAGGGGACGAACGTCGGGGCCGGCACGATCACGGCCAACTACGACGGGCGGCGGAAGCACCGCACGACGATCGGCGAGAGGGTGTTCCTCGGTGTCGACACGATGCTCCGGGCGCCGATCACTGTCGGCGACGGCGCCAAGACCGGCGCCGGTGCGGTCGTCACGAGGGACGTGCCGCCGGGCAAGCTCGCGGTCGGGATGCCGGCCCGCATGCGCGATCCGCGCCCCGACGAACCCGAGCCGGATCCGGCCGCGGCGTCGTCGGCCGACGGGGCCGAGTAGTGGTCGACATCCTCGTCATCATCCTGCTGACCCTGCTCGAGGGCTTCTTCGTCGCGGCCGAGATCGCCCTCGTCTCGATCCGCCGGAGCCGGGTCGAGCAGCTCGTCGAGGAGGGCAGCGCCCGGGCCCGCCGCGTCCAGCGGCTCCTCGGCGACCCCGGCCGGTTCCTCGCCGTGTCCCAGCTCGGGCTGACGGTCATCGGGTTCTTCGCGTCGGCCTACGCGGCGGTGAACCTGGCCAAGGCGCTCGAGAACCTCCTCGCCGGGATCGGGTTGGGACGCGGCACGGCCGAGGGTGTCGCGCTCCTGGTCGTGACGGTCGTCCTTGCCCTGTTCACGATCATCTTCGCCGAGCTCGTCCCGAAGACTCTCGCCCTGTCGAGCCCGGAACGCTTCGCCCTCGCCCTGGCGGTCCCGGTCGACTTCCTGGCGCGCGCGCTCGGCCCGGTGATCGCCCTCCTGACCGGCGTCACGCGGGCGATCGGCGGCCTGTTCGGCGCGAACGTCACGAACGAGGCGCAGATCACCGCCGAGGAGCTGCGACTGATCGTCGAGCGCGGCGGAGAGCAGGGCGTCCTGGAGGCCGAAGAAGAGCAGATGATCAACGCGGTCATCGAGCTCGGCGAGCGCCGCCTCCACGAGGTGATGATCCCCCGCATCGCGATCGTCGGGCTGCCGGCGGCGTCGTCGCTCGAAGACGTCATCGACAAGGTCGTCGACGAGGGTCACAGCCGGATCCCGGTCTACGACGAGTCGATCGACGAGGTCGTCGGCATCCTCTACGCCAAGGACCTCCTGCCATTCCTGAAGGCGAGCTCGGGCCCGCGGCCGACGCTCCGATCGCTGCTGCGGACGCCCGTGTTCGTGCCGGAGTCGATGACGATCGACGATCTCCTCCACGAGTTCCAGCGGCGGAAGGTCCACATCGCGATCGTCCTCGACGAGTACGGCGGGACGGCCGGTCTCGTCACGATCGAGGACCTCCTCGAGGAGATCGTCGGCGAGATCCAGGACGAGTACGACACCGAGGAGCCGATGGTCGTCCGGCTATCCGAGGACGAGGCACGGGTCGACGGGCGGGCCGACGTCGACGACCTGGCCGAGCTGTTCGACACCGACCTCGGGCTCGAGGACGAGGACGAGTACGACACCGTCGGCGGGCTGATCTACCACCGGATCGGCGGCGTCCCGTCGCCCGGCGACGAGGTGGACGTCGACGGGCTGCATCTGACCGTCGAGTCGACCGACGGCCGACGGGTCGGCAAGGTCCTGGTCGCGCGCCGTCCGCGCGAGAACGGCGACGAGCCGCGGCCCGACGAGGACGGCGACCGCTAGCCTGCTCGACGACCGCGTACCGATGCTGATCGGCGAGTCGACCTCGGCCGGGATCCGACTTCGGCCTTCGGTCGTCCCCTGACCGATCCAGCGACGGAGCCGCTCCTCAGGCGGCGTGTCGGTCCTCGGGTGACCGAAACGACTTCGGAGCTCACCTTCCTCCGCCCGTCCGGTCGCCCGGCGCCCGAGCTAGCAGGAACCGTCGGCGTCCTCACGGTCCGATGATCCGCGTGATCAGCCAGATATGGCCGAACGGGTCGCGGACCTTGCCGGCCTGGACGCCGCTCTCGGGGTGGTCCGGCGGACGGATGAGGTCGGCGCCCGCGGCGACCGCCCGCTCGACGACCCGGTCGACGTCGTCGACCTCCAGATCGATCGTGACCGAGGTACCCCCGAGCGTCTCCGGCCCGACGACGTTCTCGAACTCGGGATGCTCGTCGGCGAGGTAGATCTCGGCCGAGCCGATGCCCAGCGTGGCGTGGCCGATCCGGCCATCGGGCTCCTCGATCAGGATCTTCTGGCGCGCCCCGAACGCGCGGGCGTAGAAGTCGATCGCGGCACGGGCATCCCGGACGGCGAGGTACGGCGTCGCTGCCTTGACGAGCGAGGCGACGACCCGATCGCTCGTCATCGTCAGGCGGCGATGACCGAGACGATGATCTCCTCCAGGCGGGACCGGGCCGCTGCGTCGACGACGCCGGCGGCGTCCAGCTCGGCGAGCGCCTCGTCGCGGTGACGGCGCGCCTGGTCGCGGGTGTAGTCGCGGGCACCGGTCCGCTCGAGGATTGCGACGACCTCGTCGACCTCGGCGCCGGACGGCCCGCCGTTGCCGTACAGCTCGGCCAGGCGCTCGCGATCCTCGGGGCCGGCGTGCTCGAAGGCGTAGATCACCGGGAGCGTCTTCTTGCGCCGGGCGATGTCGGTCGGTGGCTTGCCCGTCGCCTGCTCGGCACCCCAGATCCCGAGCAGGTCGTCGTTGAGCTGGAAGGCGAGCCCGAGCGCCCAGCCGAACGCGCGGTAGCGGGCGATGACCCGGTCGTCGTCCGAGGCGAGGAGCGCGCCGGCCTCGATGGAGGCGGCGATCAGGGCCGCCGTCTTCCGGCCGATCATGTCGAAGTAGAGGTCGACCGACATGACCTCGTCGGCCTCGCTCGTCGCGATGTCGATGTACTGGCCCTCGCACAGGGCGACGCACGTCTGGTCGTAGAGCCGCATCAGGCGGAGGACCTTCGCGTCGCTGAAGCCGAGGTCGGTCAGGCGGTGGAGGGCCATCCGGCTCAAGCTGAACAGCATGTCGCCGGTGTTGATCGCCTGGGCGACGCCGTGGAGCGCCCACACGGTCGGGCGGTGACGCCGCTCTCGGTCGCCATCCTCGATGTCGTCGTGGACCAGGCTGAAGTTGTGGCCGAGCTCGACCGCCGCAGCGCCGGGCAGCGCGGGGCGGTAGTCGCCGGCGATCGACGCGTAGGCGAGGAGCCCGAGGAGCGGCCGCATCCGTTTGCCGGCCGGGGCGCCGGATCCGTCGAGCCCGAGGTGGTAGCGAATCATCGCGTAGACGCCGGCCGTCGAGGGGTCATGGTCGCCGACGAGGCGGAGAATCTCCTCCTCCGTGTCGGCGATCAGGTTGGCGGCTTCGAGGACCGGTTGGGCGGTGGCCATCGCGGGGCCATCGTAGCCGGTTTCGGCCAAACGTGCACCCCGCAAGTAGCCTGTTGCCGCGACGACAGAGCCGGATTCCTGTCATCCGAATCCGAGGCGGTCGCTCGTCAATCCTCGCCACGGCTCTGGTCCCCTGTCTGAGCGTGGAGGAGGTACGAGTTCTTGCCAGACGGACGTCAGGAGGTCGGTTGGCACGAACTCGCAGCCGAACGACCGGGTGAGATTCGTGCGACAGGTTGCCCGCCGGGATGGGTCGCGGGCATGGAACGACGCCGGTTCGGGGGACGCAACCGCACCGGCGTCTGCTCGTCCCTACGCAGCCGAGCGGCGGACGGATGAATCGTCGTCGCCGGAGAGAGGTGCTACCGTCCGATCGTGCCGATCCCGCGCCGATATTCGACCGATGCGATCGTCCTGTCGCGCTTCGACTACGGCGAGGCCGACCGGATCCTGACGCTGATCACTCCGGGCAGCGGCAAGCTCAAGGCGATCGCCAAGGGGATCCGCCGGCCGACGTCGCGGATCGGCGGCAGCCTCGAGCCATTCGCCGAGCTCAACGTCCTGCTCGCCCGCGGTCGGACGTTCGAGGTCGTGACCGAGGTCCGCGTGGGCCATGCCTGGCTCAACCTCCGCGACTCCCTCGAGAGCGCCGCGACGGCCTGGTACCTCGCCGAGCTCGCCGATCGCTCCCTCGAGGAGCGCCACGCCGCCGAGCCCGTCTACGCCCTGCTCCGCCGCGCCTACGAGCTGCTCGACGCGGGCATGGCGCCCGGCCGGGTCGCCCGCTGGTACGAGATGCACCTGGCGGACGAGCTCGGCGTCCGGCCGGAGGTCGACCGCTGCGTCGAGTGCGATCGCGTCCTCGAGGTCGACGGTCGCTTCCGCTGGGTCCCGTCGCTCGGCGGGGTGCTGTGCGATCGATGCCCCGGGCCGCCCCACGATCGGTCCGGCCTCACGCTGGAAGCCCTCAAGCTCCTGAAGGCGTACCAGCGCCAGGACGTGGAAGCCATCGCCGGTCTCCGCCTCGGCCTCGCGACCGAGCGGGAGGTGGAAGCCGCGCTGCGCGACTTCCTCCGCTACGTCCTCGAGCGGGATGCCCGCTCGCTTGCCTTCCTCGACGAGATCCGGCAGGACACGCCGATCGCGACCGCCATCCCGTCCTGATGCCGCGCCTCCAGCCCAGCGAGGACCGAGCCTGAGCGGGCCACCGATCGTTCCGCGCGGGATGATGCTACGCCGGACGCAGCGACCGGGGATCGAGGGCCGCGAGAGTGGCCTCTCCGGATCGCCTGACATCCCGGACCCGCCGAACGAGGGTCCGACCGACCTGCGCGGCCGGCTCGCGAGCGCGGCCCAGGCGATCCGGGCGACGGCAGGCGCGGTCCCGCGCGTCATCGGGCTGGTCTGGGCGGCCAGCCGGATCCTGACGACCGGCCTGGCGATCGCGACGATCCTCGCCGGCATCGTCCCGGCCATCACCGCCTATGTCGCGAAGCTCCTGATCGACGCCGTCGTCCGGGCGATCACCGTCCGGGCCAACCCGTCGCTTCCCGACGTGATCCCGATCGGGCCATGGACGGTCGACGTCGTCTACGCCGTGATCCTGCTGGCCGGTGCCCAGTTCCTGGTGTTCGCCCTGTCGTCGTTCCTGAGCACCCTCCGGAACGTCTGCCAGCAGCTCCTCCAGGAGCGGGTGACCAACACGATCCAGCTCCAGATCATGGATCACGCCTCGAAGCTGGACCTCGCGTTCTTCGAGGACTCGGCGTCGTACGACCTGCTCCGGCGTGCCCAGCAGGGCGCCTCGAGCCGGCCGCTGTTCATGGTCAGTGGCGTGTTCGGGCTGATCCAGACGCTCATCGCCTTCGCCTCGATGATCGCCCTGCTGATCGCGCTCAGCCCGCTCCTTGCCCTCGTCGCCCTCGTCGCCCCGGTTCCCGGGTTCATCGCCGATACGCGCTACGGCTGGCGCGGCTACAACTTCGCCCGGTGGGCCTCGCCGCTCCGAAGGCGGATGGACTACCTGACGACCCTCGTGACGACCGACTCGTACGCCAAGGAGGTCAAGCTCTTCGGCCTCGGGCCCTACTTCATCGACCGCTTCCGGATGCTGTCCGGGGTCTACCAGGATCGGCAGCGCGGCCTGGTCGTCGCCCGCTACTTCGCGGGCTTCGTGTGGAGCACGATCACGACGCTGGTCGGGTCACTGACCTACCTGTACGTCGCGTTCCAGGCCGTCGCCGGCCGCCTGACCCTGGGTGACCTGACGCTCTACACGCAGGCGGCGACCTCGGTCCAGGGCTCGGTCCAGGGGATCCTCACCGGGTTCGGGTCGATGTACGAGAACCAGCTGTACCTGAACGACCTCTTCGACCTGCTGCGGACGCCGTTCGGGATCGAAGCGGTCGACCAGACCGCCGATGCCGCGCGCCGGCTCGCGCCGTCCCCGACCGCGGACGGCGAGGTCGTGTTCGACGGTGTCACTTTCACCTACCCCGGATCGGGTCGCGAGGCCCTCCACGACGTGTCGCTCCGGATCGCGCCCGGCGAGACGGTCGCGGTCGTCGGCCGGAACGGAGCCGGGAAGTCGACCCTCATCAAGCTGCTGTGCCGGCTCTACGACCCGAGCGACGGCCGGATCCTGCTCGACGGCGTCGACCTCCGCGAGCTCCAGCCGGCCGCCGTTCGTCGCCTGATCGGCGGGATGTTTCAGGACTACGTGACGTACCAGGCGACCGCGGCCGAGAACATCGGGCTCGGCGAACTGGGGCGGATCGAGGATCGCGCGGCCGTCGAGGAGGCCGCGGCCAAGGGTGGCGCCGACAGCCTCCTCGACCGCCTGCCGGCCGGCTGGGACACCCCGCTCGGCAAGTGGTTCGACGGCGGCGTCGAGCTATCCGGCGGCGAGTGGCAGAAGATCGCCCTCGGGCGGGCGTTCATGCGCGACGCCCGGATCCTCGTCCTCGACGAGCCGACGTCCGCGCTCGACGCCCAGGCGGAGTTCGAGCTGTTTGCGCGATTGCGGCGGCTCGCAGCGGGCCGGACCGCGATCTACATCTCGCACCGGTTCTCGACCGTGCGGCAGGCCGATCGGATCCTGTTCCTCGAGCACGGCTCACTGGTCGAGGAGGGAACCCACGACGAGCTGATGGCGCTCGGGGGCCGGTATGCCCGGCTGTTCACGCTCCAGGCGGCGGCGTACACGGGCGCGTCGATCGACGGGCTGGCCGACGTCGGCGGCGTCGCCGAGGAGGCCGACGTCGACCCGGACGCGGCGGCCGGATCGACGTCCGACGGCGCGCCGTCCCAAGCGGACCGAGACAGGGGCACCCGGCCCGAGCCGTCGCCCGACGTCATCCTGCCGTGAGCCCGCGGCGCCGGCCGCTGGCGGTCGCCGCCGTCGCCGGAACGGCCCTGGCGGTCGGCGGCCAGATCGCCCGGCGGGCGATCGGGGAGGCGCTCTCGGCCCGGACGGAGCGGCGGCTGAACGTCGTGGCGGATCCCGGCCCGTATGTCCTGCCGCCGGCTGTCGCCGACCTCCACGAGCGGCTGACCGTGGTCGATCTCCACGGGGACTCGTTGCTGTGGGGCCGGGACCTCCTGCGGCGGGCCGATCGCGGCCACGTCGACGTGCCGCGCCTCGTCGAGGGCGGCGTGGCCCTCCAGGTCTTCGCGGTCGCGACCAAGGTCCCGCGTCACCTCAACATCGAGGAGAACGACGACCGGTCGGACGACATCACGTTCGTGTCGGTCGTCCAGGGTTGGCCGCCGGCCACGTGGCGGAGCCGCCTGCCGCGGGCCGAGTACCAGGCGAGCCGGCTCCGGTCGATGGCGGCGGCGTCCGGCGGCCAGCTGAGCGTGATCCGGTCGGCGGCGGACCTCGCCGCGTTCCTCGGGCGTCGCGCGGGCGATCCGACGCTCGTCGCCGGTCTGCTCGCGATCGAGGGAGCCAGTGCGCTCGACGACGACCTGGCGAACGTCGAGCGGCTCGCGGCGGCGGGCTACCGGATGATGGGCATCGCCCACTTCTTCGACACGCCGTTCGCGGGGAGCGCCCACGGCGTCGCCAAGGGCGGGCTCACCGGTCGCGGCCGCGACCTCGTCGCGGAGCTCGAGCGACGGCGGATGATCGTCGACCTCGCCCACGCCTCCGCGGCGACGATCGACGACGCCCTCGCGGTCGCGACTCGGCCGCTCGTCGTCTCCCACACCGGCGTCCGGCCCGTGGCCGACAACATGCGGAACCTGTCCGACGACCAGCTTCGCGGCGTCGCCGCGACCGGCGGCCTCGTCGGGATCGGCTTCTGGCCGACCGCCTCCGGCGGGACCGATGCCTCGTGGATCGCCCGGTCCATCGCCCACGCCGTGTCGGTCATCGGCGCCGACCACGTCGCCCTCGGCTCCGACTTCGACGGTGCCGTGCCGGTCCCGTTCGACGCCTCCGGCATGGGTCTCCTGACCGGTGCCCTGCGGGCCGACGGCGTTGACGAGTCGGCGATCGAACGGATCATGGGCGGCAACGCGATCGACCTCCTCGCGAGAAGCCTGCCCAACGACTGAGGTGCGCAGGGTGGCCGGACACATTCCGTGGCGGACCGTCGACCTGACGCTCCAGGCCAGCCGTTCGATCTGGATCGCGACGACCCGGCCCGATGGGCGACCCCACGCCATGCCGCTCTGGTTCTGGTGGGATGGCCGGGACGTCTCCTTCATCACTCAGCGCTCGACGCAGAAGGCCCGGAACCTCGCTGGCGAGCCGTGGGTCGTGGTCCACGCCGGCGACGGCGACGACGTGATCATCCTCGAGGGTCGGGCCGAGATCGTCGTCGACGAGGACGAGCTGGCCAGGATCGATGCCGGCTACCGGGACAAGTACGTCGACCCGGGTTCCGGGGAGCAGGCGACGATCTTCAACGAGGGCGACGACTGCTACCGCGTCCGGGTCGAGCACGTGATGGCGTGGTCGTACGGGACCATCGGGACTCGCACGGACTGGCGGTTCGGCCGCTGACGGCTCTTCGGCGCCGGCCGAACGTCTGCTAGCATCGATCGCCCGTCAGGGTCCGCTCACGGTCCGACGGCCATCCTGCGTCCGTCCCTGCCACGGCCGGCGCCCACAGGAGTCCTCGTGACCGAAACCCCGACGATGACCGAATCAGAAGACGCCGTGCCCGCCGTCGCCAACCTCGACACGATCGTGTCGCTGTCGAAGCGGCGCGGCTTCGTCTACCCGTCGAGCGAGATCTACGGCGGGATCAATGCGGTCTGGGACTACGGGCCGCTCGGCGTCGAACTGAAGAACAACGTCAAGCGGGCCTGGTGGCGGGCCATGGTCCAGGAGCGCGAGGACATCGTCGGGCTCGACGCCGGCATCCTGATGCACCCCCAGGTCTGGGTGACGTCGGGCCACGTCGGCAGCTTCAGCGACCCGCTCGTCGAGTGCGCCACCTGCCACCGTCGCTACCGACTCGACGAGCTGCCGGGCGCCGAGGGCCTGTCCGCGTCCGACCTGCGCGACCCGACGGTCGTCGAACGCCTCGGGTTGATCTGCCCGAACGACGGCGGCCCGTTGTCGGCGCCCCGCCGGTTCAACCTGATGTTCACGTCGCACATGGGCCCGGTCGAGGACGCGGCGTCGATCGTCTACTTCCGGCCCGAGACCGCCCAGGGCAGCTACGTCAACTTCAAGAACGTCCAGCAGAGCTCGCGCAAGAAGATCCCGTTCGGGATCGCCCAGATCGGGAAGTCATTCCGGAACGAGATCAGCCCGGGCAACTTCGTCTTCCGGATGCGCGAGTTCGAGCAAATGGAGATGCAGTACTTCGTCCGGCCCGGGGAGCCCGCGTCGGCCGCCTTCGAGGAGTGGCTGCCCAAGCGGCGCGCCTGGTACGAGCGATACGGCGTCGCGCCGGCGCGTCTCCGGTTCCGGGAGCATGCCAAGGACGAGCTCGCCCATTACGCCAAGAAGGCGATCGACGTCGAGTACCGCTTCCCGTTCGGCTGGAAGGAGCTGGAGGGCATCCACAACCGCGGCGACTTCGACCTCGGGTCGCATGCGAAGGCCTCTGGCGAGAACCTCGAGTACTTCGACCAGGCGACCGGCGAGCACTTCATCCCGTGGGTCGTCGAGACGGCTGCCGGTGCCGACCGCGCGGCGTTCACGTTCCTGATCGACGCCTATCGCGAGGAAGAGGTCCGCGGCGAGACGCGCGTCGTGCTCGGGTTCCATCCCGAGCTCGCGCCGTACAAGGTGGCGGTGCTGCCGCTGCTCAAGAAGCGGCCGGAGATCGTGGAGCTGTGCCACCGTCTCCGGGCCGACCTGGCGACCGACGTTCTCGCGGTCTACGACGACACGGCCGCGATCGGCAAGCTCTATCGCCGCCAGGACGAGATCGGGACGCCGTGGTGCGTGACCGTCGACGTCGACTCGCTCGACGACGGCGCGGTCACGGTCCGCGACCGTGATTCGATGGCCCAGGAGCGGGTGCCGGTCGAGGGCGTCAAGCGGCTGATCCTGGACCGGCTCGCCGCGGCCCGCGCCGCGTAGGAGAGGACGAGAGGCGGGCGATGCCGACGGAGACGTTCGACGCGATCGTCATCGGCCTCGGCGCCCACGGCAGCGCGGCCGCGGCCGCGCTCGCCCGGCGGGAGCTGCGGGTCCTCGGCCTGGACCGGTTCGCCCGCGGCCAGACGATGGGCTCGTCGGGCGGTCACTCGCGGATGATCCGGCTGGCCTACTTCGAGGATCCGGCGTACGTGCCGCTCGTGCGGGAGTCGTGGTCGGCGTGGCGGGGCCTCGAGGACGAGACGGGCCTGCCGATCCTCACCCAGACCGGCGGGATCTATGCCGGACCGGCGGGGAGCGAGATCGTCGACGGCTCGGTTCGGTCGGCCCGCGCCCACGGGATCCGCCACGAGGTCGTCGACGGGCGGGAGCTCGCCCGACGCTGGCCGGTCTTCGCCCCGGTGGACGACCTCGTCGCCGTCGTCGACGAGGAGGCCGGCATGATCGACGCCGATGCGGCCATCGCCGCCCATCTCGTCGTCGCCGAGCGAGCCGGCTCGGTCCTGCGGTTCGGTGCACGCGCCGTGGACTGGCGGCCGGCGGCCGGTGGCGGCTTCGAGGTCGAGACCGATGACGGGTCCGTCGCGGGATCGAGCTACCTGGTGATCGCCGCCGGGCCGTGGATGTCGTCCTTCGTGCCCGATCTCGGGCTGCCGTTGGCGATCGAGCGGGAGCCCGTCGCCTGGTTCGAGCCGGTCGTCGATCCGTCGAGCGTCGCGCTCGGCCGGCTCCCGGTGTGGGTGATGGGCACGCCGGAAGACGGCTTCTTCTACGGCTTCCCGTTCGACGCCGAGCACGGGCTCAAGGTGTCGCACCACCACTGGGGCGTGCTCACGGATGCCGAGACGATCGACCGCGAGTTCCGGCCGGCCGACGAGGCGCGGATCCGGGCGTTCATCCGGCGGCGGATGCCGGGCGCCGACGGGTCGCTCCGGACGTCGACGGTCTGCATGTACACGAACACGCCCGACCTCCGCTTCGTCATTGATCGCCACCCGGCCGCCGCTGGCGTCGCCTACGCCTCGGCCTGCTCCGGGCACGGCTTCAAGTTCGCGCCGGTCGTCGGCGAGGTTCTCGCCGACCTCGTCGTCGGCGGCTCGACCGCGCGATCGATCGACGCCTTCCGGGCCGATCGTTTCCGGCAGGAGCCGGTCGCGGGCTGAGCCCGCCGGGCCGCCGGCCCGCAGGGGGCCGCCCGCCCGCCGCGGGCCGCCTCAGACGAGCGGCGCGATCAGTGCTGCCGCGCGCGCCGCCCCGTTGCTCTCGACCGGCTTCCAGTCGACGGGCCGACCGAGCTCCTCGGCGATCGCGGCGGCGATCACGTCCGGCGGCGAGGCGTCGTAGTCCATGCGTCGCCCGGCGCCGTAGCGCTCGAGCCGGTGGCGGACGTGGCGGTTCTGCTCGAAGTGGTTGCGGAGCGGGAAATACAGGAACGGGCGGCGAGCGGCCGCGAGCTCCATCGTCGTCGTCAGGCCGCCCTGGACGACGGCAAGATCGCACGCGGCGAGATGGCGGTAGAGGTCGGGGACGAAGGCGCGCACCTCGACCTCGGGTGGCGCGTCCAGGACGGCAGGATCGATCCGCGGCCCGGCGATCGCGATCATCCGCAGGCCGTTGACGCGTCGGGCGGCCTCGGGATAGCTGGCGATCACCCGTCGGAGGAGCGCCTCCCCGACACCGGAGCCGCCGACGCTGACGATCACGACCTGCTCGTCCGGCCGGAAGCCGAGCTCCCGACGGAGCTCCTCGCGACGCTCCATGAGCGGCGTCGGGTCGAATCCGGTGATGTAGCCGCTGAACGCGTAGTGCAGCTCGGTCCAGTCGCGGATCGCGGGCAGGCCCGGCCCGAAGTCGTCGGGGACGATGTCGTCCGGCTCCCCGACGAAGATCGCCCGGTCGCGGATCCGCGGGAAGCGCTCGACGTGCTCGATCATCTCGGCGTTGTAGTCGGCCGTGAGGAACGCCTCGCGCTCGCCGCCGGCGGGCATCGGCAGCCATCCGACGAAGTCGGTCATCCAGGCGAAGGCGGTCCGCTTCAGCTCCGGGTTCTCGTGCAGGTAGTAGTCGACGTCCCACGCCTCGTCGCCGATGACGAGGTCGTACTCGCCGTCCTCGACGACGTCGTGGAAGACCATGAAGTTGTTGAGGAGGATCTCGTCCATCCGGCGGATCGCCTGGAACGCGTTCAAGTCGTGCTCGGAGGACTCGGCGGTGATGTGCGCCGACTCGCTGGCCAGCTCCGCGCTCATCGGGTGGACCCGCTCGCCGTGGGCGTCGAGGACGGCGGTGACCGGGTGCTGGGCGAGCCAGTCGATCTCAAGGTCGGGGTGGAGCTTCCGCAGCTCCGCGGCGATCGAGACGTCCCGCTGGGCGTGCCCGAGGCCGATCGGCGACGAGATGTAGAGGGCGCGTCGGCGGCGAGCCAATGAGCGCGTCCACGTTCGGGTGGTCGACGGTCCGTCCATCAGCTTGGGTCCCTTGCAAGTGACCGCACGAAATCGCGGATGAGCAGGTTCGCGAGCACGGGGTGGCGGCCCGGGATCATGTGGTCGGCGCCCTCCACCTCGACGAGGGGAGCGCCGGTCAGCTCGGACAGCCGCCGCGCCCGGGCGATCGGCTGGCAGCTGTCCTCCGTGCCGTGAACGATCAGCATCGGGCAACGAACGGCCGAGCAGATCGCTTCGACGCCTTCGCGGTCAAGCGGGAAGTCGACACGGGCGTCGGCGATCATGGAGTCGACGGATCCCCCGACGGACCAATCGACGGCGTCGTCGATCGCCTTCGTCGAGTGTGGCTCCGAGGTGATCTCCTCGAAGAAGAACCTGGCAAAGTCCGGATAGTCGTGCCGCCAGAACGGCGCGTTGTACCTGGCCCATCCTTCATGAGTCGGCGCGTCATCCTCGAATGCCGCCGTCGCAGTCACGTAGTGGGGGTGCGGCGGGGTGAGCCGCGGGACGCCGACGGCGAACGCCACGATGCCGAGGACGCGGTCGGGCTGCTCGACCGCGTAGCGGATCGCACGCCAGACGCCGTCGGAGCAGAGGCCGACGAGGACGGCCCGGTCGGTTCGGGTGTCGTCCATGACGGCCGCCAGATCGCCAACGAAGCGGTCGTCGGCGAACGCCTCCGGTTCCGTCGGTCGATCCGACCGACCGTTTCCTCGACCGTCGTACGTGACGACACGGTGTCGACGACTGAAGTACGGAACCTGGCCCTTCCATTGGCGCGAATGGACGATCGGCGCCGAGGGCAGGAACACGATCGGCGGATCCCCGGTTCCGAAGACCTCGTAGGCGATCCGCACGCCGTCCGGCCCCGTGGCCATCCCGTCCGCGTCCGGCAGCCGGGCGCGTCCATTGTCCGACGATCGAGCCGGCCCGGCGCCGATCACGATGAACGCCCGAGTCGCTCGAGTCGCTCGAGTCGCCCGACGAAGTCGCGAATCGCCAGGTTGACCTTGACCGGGTCGCGCGCGTTCGGGATGTGGCCGCCGCCCTCGATCGTGACGAGCCGACCGCGCGTGGCTCGGGCGAGCGCCTCGCCGCGGGCATGTGGCGTGATCCGGTCGTCGCCGCCGTGGATCACGAGGACGGGACAGGTGACGCGGGCACAGCGCGCGAGGATGGCGTCGCGGTCGCCGATGCCCGGCGCCAGCTCGGTCAGGATCAGCGTCTCGGGATCCGTCTCCAGGCCCCACCCGACCGCGTCCTCGATGGGCTTCGTCGAATGGGCCTCGGAGAAGCACTGGCTGAAGAAGAACTCGAGGAAGCCACGGTAGTCGCGGCGCCAGGAATGGGCGTTGTACTTCGCCCAGCCCTCGTCCGAGACGGGAGGCTCCAGGAACTCGTTGACCGCCTCGCGGTCCGGGGCGCGTGGCTGGAGGGCAAGCGACGGCCCGATGAACACCATGCCGGCCACGCGATCCGCATGGTCGGAGGCGAGGAGGAGGCCCCGCTGGGCGCCCATCGACAGGGTGATGACGACGGCCCGCTCGGTCGACGTCGCATCCATGACCGCCAGCGCGTCCGCGGCGAACTCGGCCTCGGCGTACGCCTCGGCCGTCGGCGGGCGAGCCGATCGGCCGTTCCCACGCCCATCGAAGGCGATGACCCGATGGCGTCGGGCGAGATCGGGGATCTGCTGCTTCCACAGTCGCGAGTGGATGATCGACCAGGTCGGCATGAGCAGGATCGTCGGAGAGCCATCGCCGTAGCGCTCCCACGCGACGCGGACGCCGTCGCGCTCGATCACCCCGGTCTCGTCCGGGTAGCGGGCGCGGGTCTGCTCGGGGCGGTCGGCCGGTTCGGACCGGACGCTCCCGTCCGCACGCATCGCGGTGGCGCTCACGCCCGGCTCTCTTCCATCGCCCGGATGATCGTCCCGACCTTGCGCAGGGCGGACCGGGCCGGAACCTGATCCTCGGAGAACCCCAGCAGGATCATCGTCTCCACGCCGTAGAACGGCAGGCCCATCAGCGTTGCCGCCTCCTCCGGCGTGAACGGTCCGAGGCCTCCGAGCCGGTGCGCCTCGCGATCGGCGACCTCGGCCAGGAGGTCGAGCCAGCCGCCGACGTACTCGCGAACCCGTCGCGCGACATCCTCGTCGGACCAGCCTGCCGCGATCATCTCCATCAAGACCCGGACGTAGCCCGATTCGACGTCCTCGTCGAGGAAGTCGCACGCCCGCTCCCATTGCTGCCAGAGCGGCTCGGGGCCGCCGTACATCGTCCGCTGCCGTTCGAGCAGCCGAGCGTTCTCGTCCTCGAGGAGCGCCAGGATGAGCTGCTGCCTGCTGCCGAAGTGGTAGTGGATCTGGCTGAGCGGGACGTCGGCCGCCTCCGCCACCGCGCGGGTCGAGAGGTTGGCGTAGCCGTCCGCGAGGAGGCGGGCTCGGGCCGCCGCCAGGATGGACGCGCGGGTGTCGGCCGTCGCGCGCTCCCGGCGCTCGGCCCGGCTGATCGGTGCGGTCGCGGTCCCGTCCACGAAGCGACGAGCATACGACCCTGGCCTCACGCGGCGACCGCGTAGACGGCAGCCAGGACGAGGACGAAGCCGAGCGGATGGGTGAGGCGCCGTCCCCACGGCAGGTTCTTCTCGATCGCCGTGAGCGCGCCCATGGCCAGCATCGCCGCGACGTTGGCAAGACCGACGCCGAACATCACGAGCATCAGCGACCAGCAGCAGCCGACGCAGAACGCCCCGTGGGCGATCCCCATCGCGAACGCCTCGCGGCCTGGCGAGACGCCGCGCCACCGGTTCATGACGAAGCCGAGCGGGCTGCGGCACTCGTCGAGGCAGCGGTCGCGGAGCGGGCTGAACTGCCACAGCCCGGCCGCGAGCAACGTCGTGCCCATGATCAGCTGGGGATGCGCCGCGAGCCACGGCAGCGCAGCGACTGCCGCATGGACGCCCCGATCGAGAAGCCACGCGGTCAGCCCGAACCCGGCCCAAACGGCGAGATAGCCGGCGAGGAGAAGGGTCACGAGGGCCCCGGGCCGGCGACGCCGCCGGACGAGCGCGCCGAAGGTCATCACGAGCGGGACGCTGCTCGGCAGCATCATCGCGACGATCATCAGGACCCAGCCGCCGGCGAACAGCGTCGCCTCGAGGGGGAGGGGTCCGATGCCGCCTTCGTGATGGAGGTAGCGCCCGTACGGCGACGACCCCCACAGCCAGAGGGCGAGCCAGGCCGCGGCCGCGAGCGCGACCAGGAGACCCCCGAGGATCGCCTGGTCGCGGCGGGCGACGCGGAGATGAGCCGGACTGAACATGCGTGCGCCTCCGTCCTCGCCCGGCCGGTCAGGCGGCGAAGCGGAAATGGCCCTGGAGCGCGTTGTGATCCTGGAGGTCCACGCTCGGGATGCCGTGGCCGCTGCCGTCGCGGACGTAGGTGCTGGCCTTGGCGGCGTACACGGGCGAGCCAGGGATCGTGCTGAACACGGTCTCGGCCAGGGTGGTCGGATTGCCGGTCGCGCCGATGAACGGCGCCATCTCGGCCTCGACCAGCTTGCCGATCGTCAGCCGGCCCTTGCCGCCCTCGACGCTGAACACGATCGGCGCCCGCTCGACAGCGACGACTTCGCCGATCAGGCCGGCGAGATCGGCGACGGCGCCGCCGAGCTGCCCGGTGAACAACCGGATCAGGGCATCCTGCTGCTCGGCGCTGGCCCGATCGTCGACGAACACGACGGCCTTCCAGGACTTCGGGATCAGGATGTTCTTCGGGATGTGGGCGGAGACCGCGAGGGTCAGGCCGTCAACAGAGACGCCGTCGACCGTCCCCTTTTCGATCCCCCAGGCGATCGTCGTGTCGCACGTCTTGTAATCCGGGTCCTCGCCGACCCAGCACGGGCACAGGACGTTGCACGTGCAGACCTCGAGCAAGCGTCCTTCGATCTCGTACGCCATGGCCGTTCTCCACCGTTCCGCCGCCTTGAGTCGGTCGATCGACCGATCTCGGTCGGTTGACCGAACTGTACGCCCGATGTCAAGGGGGCTTCCGCTGCGGGAACACGAGGCGCTGCCGCCAGGTCGCGGCCTCGCGTTCGGCCTACTGGTCCTCGTTCGCCATCGCGGCGTCGATGGCCGCCGCCAGGTCCGCCGCACCGACGCCGCGCGGCTCCTTGCCCTTCGGCCAGTACAGCTCCTTGTGGATCTGGTCCTCCGGGTAGCCACGCTCGAGGAGGGTCGCCTCGGCCGACAGGATCATGTCCGGGTTGCCGCAGATGTAGGCGATGGAGTTCGATGACGTCAGACCCATCTCGTCGAGGACCGGCCCGACGATCGTCTCGACGCGCCCGGTCCGGCCCGTCCAGTCGGCGTTGGCCGGGTCGTCCGGCCGCGAGACCGTCGGGATGAAGGTCACCGGGTATTCGCCCGATCGCTCCCAGTCGTCGACGACGTCGCGGTAGCCGAGCTCGCTCGCGTACGAGACGCCGTTCAGGAAGACGGTCGGCCGTGGTCGGCCGTCGATCAGCATCTGCCGCATCATCGAGATGAACGGGGCGTTGCCTGTGCCCGACGAGATGAAGATGTGGGTCCGGTCGTCGTCCGGGATGAGGGTGAACTTGCCCTTCGGGCCGATCATCCGCATCCGGTGGTCGAGCTGCAGGTCGAACAGGAGCGGCGTGAACGTCCCGCCCTGGACCCGCCGGACGTAGAACTCGTAGCCGTCCGTGCCGGCGGCGGCCGGCGGCGACGCGACCGAATAGGGTCGCTGGACGATCTTGCCGCCGACCATCACTCCGATCGTCATGTACTGGCCGGGCTCGAACGGCGTCGGATCGCCTTCGAAGCGGACCCAGAAGTAGGCGAGCGACTCGGTCTCGTCCTCGCGCCGGACGAGGCGAGCGTTGTAGACCTCGGCCTCCGGATCGATCGCGAGCGGCAGCGTCGTGGGCTCGGTCATCGGCGGGCGGTTCTCCGGCTGGGCGAGCTGTCGGCGTGGATGGTACCGGGCGCGCCGTCCGATCGCCCCGCCCGTCGCCCGGCGCGGCCCCGCCGGAACGTGCCGTCCGGCGCGGGTCAGCCGTCGCGGCGCTCGGGATCGGTCCAGGTCCAGAGCGTGTTCGCGACGCGCCAGCCGTCGGGTGTTCGGACCAGGTGGACGTACTCGCGGTACATCGCCGAGTCGACACGTGCTGTTGCGATCGAGTCGTGGATCTCGTCGACGACGATCGACAGGCGTCGCCGGTCCGGGTCGGTCTCGCGGCCCTCGCCCTCCGCCGTCCAACCGATCATCAAGGCGGCGGTGACCGCGCGCAGGAGGGGCGGCCGATCGCCCTGGCTGACGTAGCTGCGCTTGGCGAGGTCGGGATGGAGGGCCCGCCGCATCCTGTCGGGATCGCCGTCGTACCAGCCGAGGAAGTAGTCCTCGAGCGTCGCGACCACCGCGGCGACGTCGGCCGGATCGGTCGTCGCGGGACGCGTCGGCTGCTGAACGGTCATGGCTGCCTCCTCTCGAGCGTTGGGACGGCAACATCATGGTCGCCCGGCACCGTTCTGCAACCGGATCGGATCGGGGGCCGCGGGTACAATCGGCGCCTCACGAGGCGTCTACCGCGCCGCCTACGGGCGGCGCCGATCCCGAGGAGCCTGCCCGATGGCCACGACCGCCGTTCCCGGCACCGAGCGTGCTCACCGCGCGACGAAGCGATACATCTACGCCTGGGGTGAGGGCGGCGCCGAGGGCAACGGCGGGATGAAGGATCTCCTCGGCGGCAAGGGCGCCGGCCTGGCCGAGATGACGATCGCGGGCCTCCCGACGCCGCCCGGCTTCACGATCACGACCGAGGCCTGCAACGACTACTTCGCCGCCGGCGAGACGCTCCCCGAGGGCCTCTGGGACGACGTCCAGGAGGCGATGCGTGAGGTCGAGCGCCGGTCCGGCAAGGGCTTCGGCGACCCGCGCAACCCACTGCTGGTCAGTGTGCGGTCGGGCGCGAAGTTCTCGATGCCCGGGATGATGGACACGGTCCTGAACCTCGGGCTCAACGAGGAGACCCTGCAGGGCCTGATCGCGTTGACCGGCAACGAGCGCTTCGGCTGGGACGCCTACCGCCGCTTCATCCAGATGTTCGGCCGGATCGTCATGGACGTCCGCGGCGAGCGGTTCGATCACGCCCTCGAGGAGCGCAAGGGGCGTCACGGCGAGGGGGCCCAGGACACCGACCTCGACGTGGCCGACCTGAAGACGCTCGTCGACGAGTTCAAGGCGATCGTCAAGCAAGACACCGGGCGGGATTTCCCGACGGACCCGAACGAGCAGCTCGACCTCGCGATCAAGGCCGTCTTCGCCAGCTGGTTCGGCCAGCGCGCCCGCGACTACCGCAAGTTCAACAAGATCCCGGACGACCTCGGCACGGCCGTCAACGTCGTCACGATGGTCTTCGGCAACATGGGCGACGACTCCGGGACGGGCGTCGCGTTCACCCGCGACCCGAACACCGGCGAGCGCGTGTTGTACGGCGAATACCTCACCAACGCGCAGGGCGAGGACGTCGTCGCCGGGATCCGGACGGCGCCGAAGATCGCCCAGATGGCGACCGACATGCCGGCCGTTTACGACGAGTTCCAGCGGATCGGCCAGCAGCTCGAGAGCCATTACAAGGACGTCCAGGACCTCGAGTTCACGATCGAGAAGGGCCGTCTCTACATGCTCCAGACCCGCTCCGCGAAGCGGACCGCGGCTGCCGCCGTGAAGATCGCGGTCGACATGGTCGAGGAGGGGACGATCGACACGCGCGAGGCGGTCGCTCGGATCGAACCGACCCAGGTCGATCAGCTCCTCCGGGCCCAGTTCGATCCCAAGGCGAGGAAGGCTGCCGAGCGGATCGCCAAGGGCCTGAACGCGTCGCCCGGCGCGGCAGTCGGCAAGGCCGTCTTCGACGCCGATGATGCCGTCGAGTGGGTCGGCCGCGGCGAGAAGGTCGTCCTCGTCCGGATCGAGACCTCGCCCGACGACTTCCATGGCATGGCGGTCGCCCAGGGCATCCTGACGGCACGCGGCGGCGCGACGTCGCACGCCGCGGTCGTGGCCCGCCAGATCGGCAAGCCGTGTGTCGCCGGCTGCGCCGAGCTGCTCGTCGACTATCGCTCGAAGAGCGCCCGCTCGTCGGTGAGCGGCGTCTCGTTCAAGGAGGGCGACTGGATCAGCGTCGATGGCTCGACCGGCGAGGTCTTCGTCGGCGCCCTGCCGACGGTCGAGGCCCGCTTCGAGGACCAGCCGGAGCTCCAGACGATCCTCGGCTGGGCGGACGAGATCCGCCGGATGGGCGTGTGGACGAACGCCGACAAGCCCGAAGAGGCCGCCCAGGCCCGGAGCTATGGCGCCCAGGGAATCGGCCTCTGCCGGACCGAGCACATGTTCCGGGAGGGGGAGCGGCTGGACATCGTCCGGGGGGCGATCCTGGTGGCAGCGCGGGCGACCCGGGCGAAGGCGCGGTCGGCCGCCGGGGGCGAGCTGTCGGCTGAGGAGCGCAAAGACGTTGCGACGTTCGACGCCGCGATGGGGGAGCTCGAGAAGCTCCAGCAGGGCGACTTCGAGGGGATCTTCCGGGCGATGGACGGCCTGCCGGTCGTCATCCGCCTGATCGATCCGCCGCTCCACGAGTTCCTGCCGAACCTCGAGGAGCAGCTCGTCAAGGTCACGAAGGCCGAAGATGCCGGCGGCGCGTCCGAGGAGGACAAGGAGCTCCTCGCGACGATCCGCAGCCTCCACGAGCAGAACCCGATGCTCGGCCTGCGCGGCTGCCGGCTCGGGCTGATGATCCCGGACTTCGTGAAGATCCAGACCCGGGCGATCCTCAACGCCCAGATCGCGGTCAAGAAGGCCGGCGGCAACCCGATCGCCAAGATCATGATCCCGCTCGTCGGCCACGTGAACGAGCTCGCGGCGACGCGGGCGCTCCTCGAGGCCGAGGTCCGGGACGTCCAGCAGCGGGCGGGCGGCGTCGACGTCGACTACAAGTTCGGGACGATGATCGAGGTCCCGCGCGGCGCGCTGACGGCCGACGAGATCGCCCGCGAGGCCGACTTCTTCAGCTTCGGCACCAACGATCTGACCCAGATGACGTTCGGCTACAGCCGGGACGACGCCGAGGGCGGCTTCCTCCTCAAGTACGTCGAGGACAAGATCCTGCCGGTGAACCCGTTCCAGACGCTCGACGACGCAGTCGCCGGCCTGATGAAGACCGCGGTGGACAAGGGCCGGGCGACGAAGCCGGACCTCGAGCTCGGCATCTGCGGCGAGCACGGCGGCGACCCCGAGTCGATCGCGAAGTGCGAGCGGATCGGCCTGGACTACGTGTCCTGCTCGCCGTTCCGCGTCCCGGTCGCCCGACTCGCCGCGGCCCAGGCGGTCCTGGCGAGCGCGGGGACGCGGGACCGCTGATCGCCGTCGCGCCCGACGTCGACCGCCGGAGGTGACCGGCCGGCGGCGGCTCCAGGGCGTCCTCCTCGACACGACGCCGCTCCGCCTCGACCGCGACTTCCGCTGGTTGTGGGCCGGCCAGGCCGTCAACGGGATCGGTTCGCAAATCACGCGGCTGGCGCTGCCCTACCAGGTCTATGTCCAGACTGGATCGACCCTCGCGATCGCCGCTCTCACGCTCTTCCAGCTCGTCCCGATCCTCGTGTTCTCGCTCGGCGCAGGCTCGATCGCCGACGCCGTCGATCGGCGGCGGCTCCTCGTCGTCACCGAGCTTGGACTGATGGTCTCGAGCGGGGTCCTGGCGATCCTCGCCCTCCAGCCGTCCGTCCCGTTGCCGCTTCTCTTCAGCGTGGCGTTCATCGCCGCGGCGCTGGGGTCGGTCGATCAGCCGGCTCGCTCCTCGGCGATCCCGCGGATCGTCCCGAAGGAGCGGCTGCCGGCCGCGATCGCGCTCGGCCAGCTCAACTTCCAGATCGCGTCGGTGGTGGGACCAACCATCGCCGGCGTGATGATCGCGACCGTCGGGCTGACCGGTGCCTACGTGGCCGATGTGGCGACCTTCTCGGCCTCGCTGGCGGCGCTGGCCGCGATCTCACCCTTGCCGCCGCTCGCCGGCGCGGCGCGACCGGGCCTGGCGGCGATCCGCGAGGGCCTGCGGTTCGCGATCCAGCGACGGGTGATCCTCGCGACGTACGTCATCGACCTCGACGCGATGATCTTCGGCATGCCGACGTCGCTGTTCCCGGCGCTGGCACTCGACGTCTTCCACGCAGGCCCGCAGGGCCTCGGCCTGCTCGCGGCCGCGCCATCGGTCGGCGCGCTGCTCGGCGCGATCCTGTCCGGATGGGTCTCGAGCGTCCGGCGGGTCGGGCTGGCGGTGATCGTCGCCGTGGCGATCTGGGGGGCCGCGATCACCCTGTTTGGCTTGTCGGTGTTCTCGTTCGCTCTCGCCGTGTTCTTCCTCGCGGTCGCCGGGGCGGCCGACGTCCTGTCGGCGGTCTTCCGGTCGACGATCGTCCAGCTCGCAGCGCCGGATCAGCTCCGAGGGAGGATCTCGTCGATCCACATCCTGGTCGTGACGAGCGGCCCGCGGATCGGCGACATCGAGGCGGCGGCGGTCGCGTCGGTGATCGGCGCGCAGGCGTCCGTCATCAGCGGCGGGGTCCTCTGCCTGATCGGCCTGATCGGCGTGGTCCGACTGTTCCCGGAGCTCGGGCGCCACGTCCATGAGCGTGAGCCGGTCGGCAGCGCCGAGGGGAAAGGGCCGGCTCAGGCGGCGGGCTAGACTCGCTCGACGATGCCCAACCCCCAGCCTTCTCCGCGGCACCGCGTGCTGATCGTCGGCGGCGGGTTCGGCGGGCTGTACGCGGCCCGCGCGCTCGGCAACGACGACCGCGTCGAGGTGACGCTCGTCGACCGGCGCAACCACCATCTGTTCACGCCGCTCCTGTACCAGGTCGCGACTGGAGCGTTGTCGCCCGGTGACATCGCCCAGCCGCTCCGCTCGATCCTCCGGAAACAGCAGAACACCACGGTCCTCCTCGGCGAAGCCGTCGGGCTGGACGCCGCGCGGCGCGAGGTCCGCCTCGCCGATGGTGGGACGCTGCCATACGACAGCCTGATCATCGCGGCGGGCGCGCGTTTCTCGTACTTCGGCAACGACGGGTGGGCCCGCGATGCGCCGGGGCTGAAGTCGCTCGACGACGCCCTCGAGATCCGGCGCCGGATCCTGATCGCCTTCGAGGCCGCCGAGCGGGAGGGTGAAGAGGCGCGGCGAGCCGAGTGGATGACCTTCGTGATCGTCGGTGGCGGGCCGACCGGCGTCGAGCTGGCCGGGGCGCTCGGCGAGATCGCCCGCGACACGCTCCGCCGCGACTTCCGGTCCATCGACACCTCGCACACCCGGATCCTCCTCGTGGAGGCGATGGACCGGGTCCTGCCGACGTATCCGAAGGACCGCTCGCGGTCGGCCCAGCGGCAGCTCGAGCGGCTCGGCGCGATCGTCCGCACCGGTACGAAGGTCGTCGCCCTCGACGACCGCTCGGTTACCGTGGAGCTGGCGGGTGGCGCCCAGGAGCGGATCCCGGCGCGAACGGTGCTGTGGGCCGCCGGCATCCTCGTCTCGGCGTTCGTCGCCGAGGTCGCGCGGGCGACGGGCGCGCCGACCGATCGGAGCGGCCGGCTGCTCGTCGAGCCGGACCTGACCGTGCCCGGGCATCCCGAGATCTTCGCGATCGCCGATGCGGCCGTGATGCCCTGGAAGAAGGACCGACCGGTGCCGGGCGTCGCCCAGGGCGGCATCCAGGGCGGGCGCCACGCGGCGCGGGCGATCCGGGCTCGACTGGATGGCCAGCCTGTGAAGCCCTTCAGCTACAGCAACCGCGGCGACGTCGCCGTCATCGGCCGGCTCGCCGGGGTCACGGACATCCCATGGCTCGGCCCGCTCGGCCGGCAGAGTGGCTTCGCGGCCTGGCTCCTGTGGCTCGGCATCCATCTCGTGTACCTGATCGGGTTCGCGAACCGGATCGTCGTGATCGTCCGCTGGGCATGGAGCTTCCTGACCCACGGCCGCGGGTCGCGGCTGATCACCGGTCAGCCGGTCCTCCCGCCGATCGAGGAGCCGGAGCCGCCGACCGGCGCGCCGCCGCCCTCCGGTCCGCCACCGCCAACCGGTCGGAAGGCTTCGAGATCCGCCGACACGCCTGGTTCATCGCATGCCGGGCGCGCATCAACGCGACACGACTGAGCACGGTCCGCCCCAAGGATCGGCGGTTCCTGCGCCAACTGAGGTTTCCGCCATGCTCCTTCGTCCCGTGTTGATGCCGCCCAGGCATCGCGGCGCGACGCCGCCGAAAGGTCCCCCCCCGCCAACACCGGCCGGCCCCGCGCCGCCGGCAGTCTGAGTCGCGTGGCGACTCAATTCGGCCGGGTCCACCCTCGTCAATGCGCAATTCTCAACATGGCCGAACGCGTCAACGCGTGATCTGAGCCGCGAGATGACTCAGCCGAAGCAGCTCCGAACCTAGTCGAACCGGATCATCGACCGGACGCCTTCGCCGCGGCGCATCGCGGCGAACGCGTCCTCGAGGTCGTCGAGGCCGATCCGGGCGGTGACCAGCCGCTCCGCCGGCAGCCGGCCGGCCAGGTGGAGCGCGGCGTAGCGCGGGAAATCGGCGGCGGGATCGGCCGAGCCGTAGTTCGAACCGAGGATCCGCCGCCCGCCGTCCACGAATGGGAACGGCTCGAATGACGCGCGTGCGCCGAATGGTGTCATCCCGACCAGGCAGGCCGTCGCGCCGGTCGGCAGGCAGGCGATCGCCTGCTCGATGGTCGCCGGCAGCCCGATTGCCTCGAAGCAGGTGTCCGGCCCACCGTCCGTCGCGTCGCGGATCGCGGCGACGGTCGTCTCGCCGTCCGCCGCCGCGAGGACGACGTCGGTCGCGCCGACGATCCGGGCCAGATCGAGCTTGGCCGCCACACGGTCGACCGCGACGATCCGCGCGGCGCCGGCGATCGCCGCGCCCATCACGCAGGACAACCCGACACCGCCGAGGCCGATCACCGCGACCGACGATCCCGCCCGCACCTCGGCCGTCTTGAGGGCTGCCCCGGCTCCCGTTGTCACACAGCAACCGATCAGGGCGGCGACTTCGGGCGGCGTGCCGTCCGGCACCGGGATCGCGGCCGCGGCCGGCACGTTCTGGCGGTCGGCGAACGTCCCGATCGCGCAATACGTCAGGACGTCGCCGCCGCCAGCCCGCCGGAGCGCCGCTCGCCCGCTCGGCATCCGATGCGTGTACGACGGGCTGTCAGAGCAATTCCAGACCCTCCCCGCGCGGCACGACCGGCAGCGGCCGCACGGGATCAGCCAGCTCAGCGCGACGAGGACGCCCGGCCGCAGCCCCGGGAACGCATGAGCGACTCCATCTCCGAGCGCCTCGACGACGGCGGAGCCCTCATGGCCCATCACGATCGGGCCTTCGCGGTCCCAATCACCGTCGCGGACATGGAGGTCGGAGTGGCAGACCCCGGCGGCGGCCATCCGGACGCGGACCTCGCCCGGACCCGGCGGGACGAGCTCGAGCGCCTCGATCCGGGTCGGGACGCCCGGCCGGTCGAGAACGGCCGCGCGGATCGTCGAGGGATCGCTCACGGCGGCAGGATCGCACGCCGGATCGGCGGCCGCCGGCGCGGCCTCGCCCCGTAGACTCACCGTCGTGCCGCACTACGTCCCCGAGGACTCGCTCCAGAGCCCGCGGTTCACCGGCCCGGCGACCTTCGCCCGCCTGCCGCAGGTTCGGACCACCGACGACGTCGACGTCGCCTTCGTCGGCGTCCCGTTCGACACCGGCGTCACCTACCGGGTCGGCGGCCGGTTCGGGCCGAGCGCCGTCCGCGCCGCGAGCGTCATGCTCCGGCCGTACAACACGAACCTCGACGTGAAGCCGTTCGACGTCCTGTCGTGCGTCGACTACGGCGACATCGCCATCGTCCCCGGCTACACGGAGCGGAGCTACCAGGCGATCGAGGCAGCGGTCGCGCCGATCGTCGAGGCCGGCGTCGTCCCGATCCTGATCGGCGGCGATCATGCCTGCACCCTGCCGCACCTGCGGGCGACCCGGTCGCGCGGGCCCGTCGCCGTCATCGACTTCGATTCGCACACCGACGCCTGGGACAGCTACTTCGGCGAGAAGTACAACCACGGGACGTGGATGCGGCGGGCGATCGAGGAGGGGCTGGTCGACGTCCGGCGATCGATCGAGGTCGGACTCCGCGGCTCGGTCTACGACCGGGGCGACTGGGCCGGCCTGCGCACCGAGCTGGGCCTCGAGTACCTGACGACCGAGGACATGTTCCGTCTCGGCCCCGAGGCGGTGGCCCACGAGATCCGGGCCCGCGTCGGCACGGGACCGGCGTTCATCAGCTTCGACATCGACGTCGTCGACCCCGCCTACGCGCCCGGCACGGGGACGCCGGAAGCCGGCGGCCCATCGGCCCACGATCTGCTCATCGTCCTGCGCCACCTGACCGGGATCGACTTCGTCGGGTTCGACGTGGTCGAGGTCATCCCCGCCTACGATCCGGCCGGCCAGACGGCCACCCTGGCCGCGAACCTCGCCTACGAGATGCTGTCGCTCATCGCGCTCCTCCGACGAGCCCATTGACGACGGACGTCGACTGGCGGACTTCGCTGCCGCCGGGCTTCCGCTGGCCGGACGGAGTCCGCGCCGCGGCCTGCTTCACCTTCGACGTCGACGCGGAGAGCCCGATCCTCTTCGAGCATCCCGAGACCGTCGACTGGCTCGACGTGATGACCCATCAGGCCTACGGCGCCCGGGCCGGGATCGCCCGCCTCCTCCGGGCCCTCGATCGGACCGGGATCCGGGCCACGTTCTTCATCCCGGGTTACAGCGCCGAGCGATGGCCCGCGATCTGCCGGGCGATCCGCGACGCCGGCCACGAGATCGCCCACCACGGGTATCTCCACGAGGGCGCCCACGGCGCAGGCGTCGAGGAGCAGGAGCGGCGGCTGCTCCGGGGTCTTGACTCGCTCGACGAGGTCCTCGGCGTCCGACCGACTGGCTACCGCGGCCCGAACTGGGAGCTCACGTACGAGACCCCGGCGCTCCTCGCCCGCCATGGATTCCTTTACGACTCGGGGCTGATGGACGCCGACCATCCGTACGTCCTCGCGACCTCGGAGGAGCCGGGCGCCCCGACAATCGTCGAGCTGCCGGGCCACTGGGCCCTGGATGACTGGGAGCCGTACAACTACCTGCCGGGAATCACCGGATCGGGCGTGATCTCGAGCCCGGCCGACGTCCTCGCGCGCTGGACGCTGGAGCTCGAAGCCCTCGTCGACGACGGTGGGCTGTTCATGGTCACGAACCATCCGTTCGTCTCGGGCCGTCCCTCGCGCGCCGTCGCCGTGGAGCGGCTCATCGAGCGGGCCAAGGCGATCGACGGCGTGTGGATCGCCACTGCCGCCGAGATCGCCAAGCACGTCGCGACGCTCGGGTTGGAGCCCGTCGTCCATCGGAGGCCCGCCATCTCAACTTGACGACGGACGAACGAGACCCCGGCGGCGGAACCGCCGGGGTCGATCGTTTGTTCGGAAGCGTCAGTCGAGGGCGACCGCCGTCGACTGTTGGTTCTCGAGGACCGAGAAGATCACGGCGGCGACGACGAAGCCCACGAGGTAGGCAATGTCGGCCCCGCCGAGCGTGGCCACGAGCGGGCCCACGAACAGCGTCTGGTTCATGAACGGAATCGAGGCGACGAACCCCACAACGAGCGCGATCAGCGCATTCCTGCCCGACGGCAGGAGAGAGAAGTCGACCGCTCGGGAGGCATTCGTTCGACTGCCGCGCCGGCGCCAGTCGACAATCACGACGGCCGCCCACGGTCCAATCCAGTACGTGATGACCAGGAGGTAGTTCTCGACCGTGGACGCGAAGTTGTTCGCGTAGAGATACAGGGTCGCCAGGAAGCTCAGGACCGCGACGATCGCAGCCGACACCGGCCGTGCAACCTTGAGCCCGGCTGCCTGCAATGACAACGAGCCCGTGTAGTCGTTCATCGAGTTCACCGCCACCGTCCCGAAGAAGATCGCGACCATGGCCAGGATCCCGATCAGCCCGCCGCCGACCAGGGCATTGATCTGATGGACGGTGTCCGTCTCGTTGCCCAACGCACTCACCACCGCCAGCCCGAGTGCCTCCATCCAGATCGCACCGAGCCCGAGTCCCAGGAACGTCCGGCTGAAGATCTGGCTTCGCGGTGTGTTCGCCGGGAGATACCGCGAGTAGTCCGAGGCGTAGAGCGCCCAGGCCAGGTTGAAGCTCCCCGCGATGGTCGTCATCAGAATGAACGAACCGATTCCGGACGCTGCGCCATCGGCGAGCCCGAGGTTCGCCTTGCCGGCGACCGCGACCGTGACGACTGCGAACAGGATCGCCAGGCCAATTGCCGCATAGCGCTCGAACGTGTGGATGGCCTCGTAGCCGACCACGCTCAAGGCCGCTTGGCAGGCGATCACGATCAGCAGGCCCAGCGGGAACGGAACCGCGTCACCGGTGACGACGGAGATTGCGTACGCGCCGAAGAACGCGTTGATCGCGTCCCATGCGATCGTGCTCAGCCAGTTGAGGATCCCGGGGAGCACGATCGACTTGCCGAACGGGAGCCGCGAGGCCGGGATCTGGGCCATGCCGAACTGGGGGCCCATTGCCGACAGGTACCCGACCAGGCCGGCCCCGATCACGTTGCCGACGATGATCGCCGCGAGTCCGGTCCACCAGCCCAGGCCGATGAAGTCGGCGGCCGCGAGGGTCCCGACGAAGAATGCCGCCGGGACGAGATTCGGCGAGAACCACACGGTGAACAGTCGATTGACCGACCCGTAGCGGGCGGTCTCCGGGATCGGCTCCATGCCGTGCCCTTCGATCGAGAGATCACCCTCGCGGCTGGGCATGCCCTGCCCGGTGAGAAGACCGGCCGTCATCCGACCACTCCCTTCCTGCGGGTGCTCGTCACGAGGACGGCACCGTCTCTCGCGGGCGCGCCGGCGCGAGCCCGCTCCCTCCGCGGTCGTAGGTGTACGTGACGGGCTGGGCGCTCCCGTCGACGTGGACCACGCTCCTGGCCGGCTCCGTCTCGGCCACCACCCGGCCGTTCCGGACCACCCACCGCGCCGCCGGGCGGAGGCGAATCGCCTCGGCCTCGTCCGCACAATCGAACACCACGAAGTTCGCCGCTAAGCCCTCCTTCACTCCCCACGGGATCTCCGCCGCACGAGCCGGGTTCATCGTCACCATCTCGTACGCCCGGTACAGCTCGGATCGGCCGGTCATCTGGGCGACGTGGACCAGCATCGACAGCGCGTCGAGCATGGAACCGCGCCCGAGCGGGTACCACGGGTCCATGATCGAGTCGTGGCCGCAGGCGACGTTCACGCCGGCCGCGTCCAGCTCCTTCACCCGGGTCATCCCGCGCCGCTTGGGATACGTGTCG
>VBFG01000106.1 GCA_005882635.1 Chloroflexota bacterium
CAGATGTGCCCGGGACATCAGGCGCCGGATACCTGCCCTGGGTCGCAACCAGCGGCCCGAGGGTCGCGAGGGAGCGACCACCAGAGGGGCAGGTCAGATGGACACGCCGGAACTCTCGATCGGTGAGACCACTCCCGATCAGCTCGTCGAGCGCTGGTACGCCGAGGAGGGCGCGGCCCTCCAGCGTTACGTTCGCTCGCTCGTTCGCGACGCCGACGAGGCGGCCGACATCTGCCAGGAGGCGTTCCTCCGGCTGCTCGTCGTCGCCCGGGCGGGTCGCCTCCCGGATGCGCCCGGTGCCTGGGTCCACCGCGTCGCCCACAACCTCGTCGTCAGCGACGCCCGTCGGCGCAAGACCGGCGAGCGGGCCCTCGAGCGGCTCGCCGACCAGGATGTCGCCCGCTCCACCGAGGAATCGATCGTCGGCCGCGAGCGCGACCGTCATCTCGCCTCGGCGCTGTCGGAGGTCGCCACTGACGACAGGACGGCAATGCTCCTCGCCGCGCAAGGTTACCGGTCGCGGGAGATCGGCCAGCGGCTGGGACGGTCCGAGCCGGCAGCCCGGACGCTGCTCTGCCGGGCCCGCGGACGGCTCCGGGAACGTCTGCTCGCGCTCGAGCCGGCCTGATCCGGGCGCTCGGCGCCGGCACGATCCGCACCGACACCTGGATCGCCGGCGACCGAACCCTCAGACGATCACGATGGCGTTCGTCAGGCCGCCGATGAGCCCAGCGATCGTCGCAACAGATGCCACGATCGTCGCCACCCGCGGGTAGCGCTCGCGGCCATCCCGTCCGGCGAGGACGACGATGATCGCGACGATCACGCTCAGCGCCGCGATCTTGGCGACGGCCACGAACGGCAGCCCCATGTCGGTGAGCAGGAACACGACGAGCGGGTTCGCCTCGACCCTGGGCCCATGCACCGACACCATCCGAGTGAACGTGGCGAGATCGAGGAGTTGCGCGGCCGTGACCGCGACGATCGCGAGGCCCATGCCCCGAGGATGAGCCTTGGGCCTCTCACCCTGCTGACAGGCTTCCGCCGAGTGTCAGGATTTCGTGTCAGCGACGACGGCGACTCGGCCGGGTGCCGGTCCGGCGGAGGACGTTCGGCGTCACGGAGTGGTCCCAGGCCGGCCGGTCGCGCCAGGCCGCGCCGCGGCCGCTGTCCTCATGCTCGTCACGGATGCCGGGCAGCCAGTCGGAGGCCGTGTTGAGGTCGGTCGCCCCGTCGCCGTCCCGGAACGGGTCCTCGTCGAGCGTGTCGGCGGGCTCCTCTTCGGCCGGCAGGACCGTGACGCTCGTGACCTCGAATGCCGGGCCCTCCGCGGCCGCCTCGCTCGCGCGCGCGGACCGCTTCCGGTCGGCCGCTCCGACGAGACCCGCGCCCCGACTCGATGCCGCTCGCTCGGCGGCGCGCCCGACGATCAGCGACGCGTCCTGCTCGAGGACCCGGAGCCGGATGTTCTGGACCTCGTCGCGGAGCGCGGCCGCGCGCTCGAAGTCGAGCTGCTTGGCCGCGGCGCGCATCTCGGTCTCCATCCGGGCCACGAGCTTTTCGATTGCGGCGGTGTTGTCGAGGCTGAGGGCCCGACCCGCGAGCTCCTCGCGCTCCGACGTGTACATCGGCGTCGACTCGGCGACGGTTCGGAGGCGCTCGTTCAGGTCGTGGATCTCCTTGACGATCGTCGTCGGCTCGATCCCGTGCTCGCGGTTGTAGGCATCCTGGATCGATCGCCGCCGGTTCGTCTCCTCGATCGCGGCGGCCATCGACTCGGTCGTCGTGTCGGCGTACATCACGACCTTGCCGCCGATGTTGCGGGCCGCCCGGCCGATCATCTGGATCAGCGACCACGAGCTCCGCAGGAACCCTTCCTTGTCGGCGTCGATGATCGCCACGAGCGTGACCTCCGGCAGGTCGATCCCCTCTCGCAGGAGGTTGATCCCGACCAGCACATCGAACACGCCGAGGCGCAGGTCGCGGAGGATCGCGACGCGCTCCAGGGTGTCGACCTCGCTGTGGAGGTACTGGACCTTGACGCCGAGCTCCTTGAGATAGTCGGCGAGGTCCTCGGCCATCTTCTTGGTGAGTGTCGTGACCAGTGCCCGCTCGCCGCGCTCGACGCGCTGGCGGATCTCCTCGAGGAGGTCGTCGATCTGGCCGTCGGTCTGGCGGACGTCGATCGTCGGGTCGACGATGCCGGTCGGCCGGATCAGCTGCTCGACGACCCGCTCGCTGCGCTCGTGCTCGTACGGACCGGGCGTCGCCGACATGTGGACCACCTGGTTGAGGTGGCCCTCGAACTCCTCGAAGGTCAGCGGCCGGTTGTCGAGGGCCGACGGCAACCGGAACCCGAAGTCGACGAGGATCTCCTTCCGGGTCCGGTCGTTCTTGTACATCCCGACGACCTGGGGGATCGTCATGTGCGATTCGTCGACGACCAGCAGCCAGTCGGGCGGGAAGTAGTCCAGCAGCGTCCACGGCCGCGACCCGGCCTCGCGGCGGGAGAGGTGTCGCGAGTAATTCTCGATCCCGGTGCAGAAGCCGAGCTCGCGCATCATCTCGAGGTCGAACATCGTCCGCTGCCGGAGACGGGCCGCCTCCAGGATCCGGCCCTCCGCCTCGAGCTCCCCGACCCGCTCCTCCATCTCGAGCTCGATGTCGACGATCGCCGCCTTCATCTTGTCGGCCGGCGTGACGTAGTGGCTGGCGGGATAGACGTTGACATCGCGCCGCTCGGCGAGCAGCTCGCCCGTCAGCGGGTCGATCTCGGTGATCCGTTCGACCTCGTCGCCGAAGAACTCGACCCGGACGAGGGTCTCCTCCGAGGCGGGCTGGAACTCCAGCGTGTCGCCGCGGACGCGGAAGCGGGCCCGGGTCAGCGACTGGTCGTTGCGCTGGTACTGGAGGTCGACGAGCTGGCGGAGGACGGTGTCGCGCCGGTACGACCCGCCCTGCCGGAGCCGCAGGACGGTGGCCCCGTAGTCGACGGGCGCGCCGAGGCCGTAGATGCACGACACCGAGGCGACGATGATCACGTCGCGCCGCTCGAAGAGGGCGTGGGTGGCGGCGTGGCGGAGCCGGTCGATCTCGTCGTTCCGCGACGAGTCCTTCTCGATGTACGTATCGCTGCGGGGCAGGTACGCCTCGGGCTGGTAGTAGTCGAAGTAGCTGACGAAGTACTCGACGGCGTTGTCCGGGAAGAACTCGCGGAACTCGGCGTAGAGCTGGGCAGCGAGGGTCTTGTTGTGGGCGAGGACGAGCGTCGGCTTCTGGTGCGCCTCGATGACCTTCGACAGGGTGAACGTCTTCCCGGAGCCGGTCACACCCAGCAGCGTCTGGTGCTTCAAGCCCTTGGCGAGGCCGTCGGCGAGGCGGTCGATCGCCTGCGGTTGGTCGCCGGTCGGCTCGAACGGGGCGACGAGTCGGAAGTCGGGCATGACGACCTCATCCTAGCCGATTCGTCCGCTTTCGAACAGATGTTCGCGTTGGCCTCCATCGAGCCGCGGCATGCTCGGGCGTCCAGGGGCGGTCTGCTCCGTCGCCCGACGCCCCAACGAGCGAAGGAAGTCGCCCTGGGGTGGTGTTTCGGTCGTCCGCCGCCCAAGACCACGGCTGAGGTCGCCGTCCGGAGCGTTCCTTCTTCCGTTCCGTCCCGACGCGCCCGAATGCCGGCTGTCCAGCCGAGCGGGTGACCTGCGGCGAGGCCCGGTGGGACGACCGGGCTATACCCGCGCGCCCTGCCCCGGCCGAGCATCCCGGTGCACGGCGTCCACACCCCGGTCCTCCGGGCACCCCCGACCGCGCCGGCTGGAGGCTCCGACAGAACCGACATGGACATGGAATTCCGCGACGATCGTCGCCGAGGCAAGATCATCATCGTCCTTGGCGTCATCCTGGCGGTCGTCGCCGGTGGCGCGGCCTTCTACCTCGTCAACCAGGCGAACGAGCAGGCCGGCCAGCAGGAGCTTCAGCGCGTGTCGGCCGTCGTCGCCGTCCGGGCGATCCCCGCCCGGCAGGCGATCGTCGCCGAGGACGTCGAGGTCCGCGAGGTCCCCCTCGATCCGACCAACCAGAACGGCGTCGTGACCGACCCGACGCAGGTCGTTGGCCGGATCCCCGCGGTCACCATCCTCCAGGGCCAGCTCGTCACCCAGAACATGCTGGCCTCGGCGGGGGCCGGCGACGAGTTCTCGATCCTCGGACCGGAGGAGTCGATCTCCCCCGACAGCCCGGCCTGGCGCGCGGTGTCGGTCACGGTGACCGACGACCTCGCGGTCGGCGGCGTCCTCAAGGCGGGCGAGACGGTCGACATCTTCGTGACCGCCGTCGTCACCGTTCCGCCCGACATCATCGCGGCCGGCAAGTTCACGAGCGAGCGGTCGACGAAGCTCGTCTACCAGGACGTCCTGATTCTTGCCCGGAAGGGCACCTTCTACATCGTCAAGGCCGAGCTGCCCATGGCCGAGGAGCTGGCCCACATGCAGGCCGTCGGGACGATGACGATGAGCATGGCCCTGCGGCCCGAGGTCGACCTGCGGCCGGTGGACGCGAGCGCGCTGGGCGAGACCACGAACCGGATCATCCAGAAATACGGCCTGCCCATCCCGGAGAACTATCCATTGGGCAATCGGCCGATTCCGAGCCAGCCGCCGATCTCCTCGCCGACCCCGTTCCCGTCACCGACCGCCCCGGCACCCTCCGGGAGCAGCTCGCCCTGATCGGCAACTTCCTGTTGCGCACCGGTACGAATAGACCAGCCAGGACCCCTTAACCCCCGGATCAGCGCGCCCTAGAGTCGCCACGCCGGACCGTCCGCCCAGCGGGTGTGTCGGCGCCACGAAACGAGACCAAACCCACCGATGTCGATCACGCCACGTCCGAGCCGTGGACCGGTCCTCCCCGGCCGGTTCCGAACGCCGACGGCATCGACGCGACGACCGCGAGCGCCGCGGCCGTCAAGGCCGGCAGCGACGGCCGGTCGGTCTCTGCTCCGCCGCGTCCGACCGCGAACGCGCGGCCAGGCGATCGTCGAGCTCGCCCTGGTCCTGCCGATCCTCCTCGTCCTCCTCGCCGCCGGCGCCGACCTTGCCCGGATCTTCCATTCCCAGGTCGCGATCGAGAGCGCGGCTCGGGCGGGGGCCCTCGAGGCTGCCTCACGCCCAACCTCGTTCCAGTCCGGCCAGCCCTGCAACACGACAACCAATCGGGTCATGTGCGCGGTCCTGACCGAATCGAGCGGTTCCTTCTTCGCGATCTCGCCGTCCGATGTCGATCTTTCCTGCAGTCCCTCGCCCTGCGCGGAGGCGCTCGGCAACACGGTCACGGTCAGTGTGGTCGGCCACTTCTCGATGCTGACGCCGATCCTGTCCGTGTTCTACGGCGGGACGAGCCTGACCCTGACCCAGAGCGCATCGGCACAGATTGCCGTGCGGCCGAACATCGCCCAATCGAGCGCGACGCCGAGCCCCACACCGACCCCGACGCCGACGCCGACCCCGACCCCAACGCCGACCCCCACACCGTCCAATTCGGCCAGCCCGACGCCGACGGACACGCCGACCCCGACGCCCTACTGTGCGCCGCCGGTCGCGAACTTCGACTTCTCGCCTCACAGCGGGAAGAAGAAGGTGACGACCTTCCAGTTCAACGACTCGTCGACGACCGACCCGGGCTGCACGATCACCTGGTCCTGGAACTTCGGCGACGGCGGGGGCTCTTCGTCTTCGTCGACCCTCCAGAACCCGACCCACGTCTACCAGACCCAGGGCACCTACTCGATCGTCCTGGTGGTGTCGAACACCGGTGGCTCGAGCACCCGGACCCGCAGCGTGACGGTGACGCCATGAGGCGGAACGTCCGGCCCGCGCCCCTCGAGCGGAGCTCGCGCCGTCACGGCGAAGCGGGCCAGAACCTTGTCGAGTTCGCGCTCGGCATCACGGTCTTCCTGACCCTCCTCATCGGCCTCGTCGATCTCGCCCGGGCCGCCTTCCTGTTCAACGGCGTGTCCGAGGCCGCGCGCGAGATCGCCCGCGTCACGAGTGTCCATCCCGGGTCGACGAGCCTGGGCTCCAGCACGGAGACGGCGAACGCCGTCGCCGCAGAGCGCGCCCTGGTCCCGGGCCTGAGCGTGACCTCGTACACCTGCCTCGACCTCGACGGGTCGACCGTGACCGGGACCTGCCAGCCGGGCGACTGGGTGAAGGTCTCGGTCCAGACCTCGTTCGAGCCGATCCTGCCTCTCCTCACTGCCTTCGGCCCGATCTCGTTCTCGACCGCCAGCAGCGCCAAGATCCAATGAGCAGGGGGACTCCGATGACTGCCGTCCGCCCGTCTCGCCGCCTTGGCGAGGGCCAGATCCTCGTCGTGTTCGTCCTGGCGATGGTCACGATCATCGGGATGGTCGGCCTCGCCCTCGACGGTGGGGCGACGTATGCCCAGCGCCGCGACCAGCAGACCGCGGCTGACCTGGCGGCGCTGGCCGGGGCGAACGACTATCTGCTGAGCAACAACTCGACCCAGGCGATCGACCGCGCCCGGACCCTGGCAGCCGCGAACGACTTCACCCAGGGCGCGTCATCGACGGCCGTCAACGTCACGATCGACACCAGCAACGGGGTCGAGGTCGTCGTCGGGATCGACTCGCCCCATCGGAACTCGTTCCTCGGCGCGCTCGGGATGGCCACCTGGCCGGTCACGACGACAGCCACGGCCCTGGCGGGCTTCCCCGACACCGCGTTCGGTGCCGGGCCGTTCATCTTCCCGATCTCGGCGTTCAATGACGACGGCACGCCCAAGTACCAGACCCCGACCGACTTCAACGAGACCAACGGTGACATCCCGACGAGCCAGACCGACATCGCCTGGACGAACTACGGGACCGGCAACCTGAACACGACCGACGTCGACGCGATCATCAAGGGCGAGACGACGATCAACGCGACCATGACGTACGGCGAGTACATCGGACAGCAGAACAGCGGCAACCACAACACGTTGTTCCAGGACGTGAACGACTACCTGTCCGGGCTCGACCTGCCGGTCGCGGTCGTGGATGCCGGCGGCAACTTCATGGGCTGGGCCTCGTTCCACGTCATCAGCGCGACTGCGGGCTCGGACAAGCACATCAACGGCTACTTCCTGAGCTCGTTCACCGGCGATCGCCTGACGATCTCGACCTGTGCGGCGGGGGCCTGTCCGCGCTACCTCGGGACGTACGTCCTCAAGCTGATCAACTGACGCCGGATCGCCGCGCCCTCAGCGTGTCGCGGCGGCCCAGGCGGCCGCGACGTTGGCGCGGGCGTCGGCGAGGGGCCCGGACGTATCGATGACCCGCGTGGCCGCCGGGCGGAGTCGCTCGACGATCCCGGTCTGACCGGAGATCCGCCGGTCGGCGTCGGCCGGTTCCGCCCCGCGGTCGATCACCCGTTCCCGCTGAACCGGGGCCGCGCAGGTCACGAGCCAGACCTCGTCGCACAGGGTCGCGAGCCCACCCTCGACGAGCTTGATCGCCTCGATGACGACCGCCGGGGCGGCCGCCTCCCTCGCCGCCCCGAGCGCCGCCAGGATCCGCGCCCGGACCAGCGGATGGAGGATCACCTCGAGTCGCCGGAGCGCCTCCGGATCGCGGAACACGATCCGAGCCAGCGCCGCACGGTCCAGCGTCCCGTCCCGCACCCGAACCGCGTCGCCGAACACGTCGAGGACGGCGTCGTGGCCTTCCTGTCCCGGCGCCGATACCTCCCGAGCGAGGACGTCGGCGTCGATCACGACGGCGCCCCGCTCGCCGAGCCACCCGGCGATCGTGCTCTTGCCGCAGCCGATCGGCCCCGTCAGGCCGATCACGAGCGTCCGTCCCGTCGGGGTCGGCTCGGAGTTCGTCACGGCGCGCGGTCCTCGAGGTCCAGCCAGGCGTCCTCCGCGGCCGCGAGCGCCCGCTCGACGTCGGCCAGCTCGCTCGTCACCCGCCGCATCTCGACGAAATTCGACGCGATCCCGGGCGACGCCATCGACAGCTCGAGCTGGCTCTTCCGCAATCCGAGGCGCGTGAGCTCGGCATCGACGGCGGTCTTCTGGCGTCGGTAGGCGTCCTTGGACAGCTTCTGTCGGGCGGGCCCGGCCCGCCGCGCGGTCGCCGGCCGCGGCGCCGCGGTCTCGGTGGGAGGGGACGACCCGTTCGTCGACGGCGCCGCCACCAGCACCTTCGTGGGCCGGTCGCCGCGGAGCCGGCGCGCCTCCCGCTCCGCGGCCGCCTGGATGCTCCAGCCGTCGGCGACCGCCGCCCGCCACTCTTTCCAGCCGCCGGCGAACGGCACGGCCAGGGCGTCGTCGACGACCCACAGCGTCGAGCAGACGGTCTCCAGCAGCCGCCGGTCGTGGGAGACAAGGAGGAGCGTCGCAGGCGATTCGACCATGAACGCCTCGATCGCCTCGCGCGCCGGGATGTCCAGATGGTTCGTCGGCTCGTCGAGCAGCAGGAGGTTCGACGGGAGGATCCCGAGCAACGCCAGCTCCAGCCGCGATCGCTCGCCGCCCGACAGCAAGCGGACCTCCTTCAAGACGTCGTCGCCACGGAACAGGAACCGGGCGAGGAACGACCGCGCCTCGCCCGGCGTGACCGGGATCGCCTCGATCAGCGCGTCGAGGACGGTCGTGCCCGGGATCGCGGCGCCCCGCAGCTGGGCCAGATAGCCGGGCTGGACCGCGTTCCCGAACGACAGGCTGCCGTCGATCGGCGGCAGGTCCCCGGCGATCGTCCGCAGGAGCGTCGTCTTCCCTGCCCCGTTCGGCCCGACGATCCCGATCCGGTCGCCCCGCTGCGTGGCGAGGAACGGCGCCGTCGCCACGCGCCTGGCCTCGGTTGCCGGCCGACCCTCGGCGTCCAGCGCCCCGCGGCCGGGCAGGTACCCGACGACGAGGTTCTCGGCGCGGACGACGATCTCGCCGGATCTCGCGGCTCCGCCGGCGACGAGGGCGCCCGCCGGCAACCGCATCCTGCGACCCGACCTCGGGGCCTCGACCCGTTCGGCCTGCAGCCGCTCGAGGCGCGCCTCGTGCTCGTGCATCTTGCTGAACTTCCGGTGCGACCGGTAGCGCTGGACGAGCTCGCGTTCCCGTTCGATCGAGTCGGCCTGGCTGTCGGCCTCCTTCGCCGACCGCGCGTCGCGCTCGACGCGCTGCCGGTGGTAGGCGCTGTAGTCGCCGCGGAACGCGGTCAGCTTCCGGTCGCGGAGCTCCCAGATCCGGGTCGCGGCCGCGTCCAGGAAGGCGCGGTCGTGCGAGGCGACGAGGACCGCTCCGTGCCGTCGCCGGAGATGCTCCTCGAGCCATTCGAGGGCGGCGATGTCGAGGTGGTTCGTCGGCTCGTCGAGGAGGAGCAGATCCGGCTGGGCGATGACCAGTCGGGCCAGCGTCGCCCGCGTCTGCTCGCCGCCCGACAGGGCGGTCGGTGGTTTCGCCCACTCGTCGCGCGTGAAGCCCAACCCCGACAGCGCCTCGTCGACGCGCAGGTCGAGCGTGTACCCGCCGCGCGCCTCGAACTCGTGCTGGAGGTCGGCGTAGAGCGGCTCCTGCACCCGGCCGGCTCGCTCGAGATCGGCGAGCCGCTCGCCCATCGCCTCGATGTCCGCCGCGCCGTGGCGGACCGCCGCCCGGAGATCGGGCGCCGCCATGAAGGCGGCGTCGAAGTGCGATTCCTGGGCGAGCAGCCCGATCGACAGCCCGCGTTTGTGATGGACCGACCCGCCGTCCGGCTCGTCGCGGCCCGCCGCGATCCGAAGGAGCGTCGTCTTGCCGGCGCCGTTCGGCCCGACCAGGCCGATCCGGTCGTCGACCGCGATCGCCGCGGTGATCTCGTCGAGGATCACGAACGTCCCGACCTCGCGCCGGACGCGCTCCAACCGCAGGATCGACATCGCCCGGCGCCTCAGCCGCCGGCGGAGGCGCGCGCGGCGGCGCGACGGGTCGCCGCTGCCTGACGGGTGGCGGCGGCGCGGCGTGTCCGGTCCGGGACGGCCCGCCGGCCCGGATACGACACGGTTCGAAGGATCGCTCGCGCGCCGGCGCGATCCGCCGCCGGCAGCCGCTGGCACCACGAGCAGAAATGGGTCGCCCGGCCACCGACGACGATTCGCCGGATCGGGTGGCGGTCGCGGAGGCACGGCTCGCCGGTCCGCTGGTACACGGCCAGGTGCTCCTGCATCTCGCCGTCACCTTCGGGCGCGGTGTAGTCGTCGATCGACGAGCCGCGCCTGATCACGGCCTCCGCCAGCACGCGGCGGATGGCGACCCACAGCCGTCGTTCGTCAGCCGGCCGGAGCGTCCGCGCCGTCCGGAGCGGATGGAGGCGTGCCGCCCACAGCGCCTCGTCGGCATAGATGTTGCCGACGCCGGCGACGAAGGTCTGGTCCAGGAGCAGCGGCTTGAGCCGACCCTTCCGCGCCCGGAGCCGCCGGCGGAACGCCCGAACCGTGAACGCCTCGGACAGCGGCTCCGGCCCGACAGCGGCGAAGGGGTCGGCGTCGTGCATGCCGTACAGCCCGATCTTCCCGAACTTGCGGATGTCGCGGAAGCGGATCTCGCGGCCGTCCTCGAGCGCCAGCACGAGCCGGACGTACGGATCCTCGCGGCCGCCCTGGCGCACGACGAAGAGCTGGCCCGTCATCTTCAGGTGGACTGTCAGGAAGGCGCCGTCCGACAGCTCGATCACGAGCTGCTTGCCGCGCCGCCCGACCGCGTCGATCTTGCGGCCCGCGACGCCGTCCGCGAACGCATCCGGGGTGATCCCACGCAGGGTCCGACCCCAGAGGGTCGTCGCGTCGACGATCGTCGCGCCGGTGATCAGCGGGCGGAGGTCGCGAGCGACGGTCTCGACCTCGGGCAGCTCGGGCATGGCCGAAGCCTACCGACCGAGGCCGCCGCGGTCAGGCGATCGGGGCAAGCGGGGCTTCGAGCGGGAGCTCGCCCGCCTCGGCCGCGATCGCGTCCTCGCGCGTCAGCGGCGTCATCCCCTCCCAATCGTCGCCGACCTTGATGTCGACCGTCAGCGGAACCGACAACGGGAGGGCGCTCTCCATCGTGTCCCGGACGACCGCGGCCAGTGTGTCGACCTCGGCCCGCGGCACCTCGAACAGCAGCTCGTCGTGGACGCTCAACAGGAGCAGGGCCCGCAGTCCTTCGCTCGCCAGCCGCTCCGCCGTCCGGATCATCGCGATCTTCTGGATGTCGGCGGCGGTGCCCTGGATCGGCATGTTGATCGCCATCCGCTCGCCGGCGCCGCGCAGGGCCGGGTTCGACGCGCGCAGCTCGGGGATCTGCCGCTTCCGGCCCAGCAGCGTCTCGACGAACCCCTGGTTCTTCGCCTGCTCCCTGATCGCCATCATGTAATAGCTGATCCCGGAGTACGCGGCGAAGTAGGAGTTGATGAACTCCTGCGCCTCCTGGCGCGGGATGTTCGCTCGCGACGCGAGCCCGAAGTCGCTCATCCCATAGGCCAGCCCGAAGTTGACCATCTTCGCCATCGACCGCTCGCCCGGCGTGATGTCCTCGGGCGCCTTGTGGAGGACGCGGGCGGCGGTCTCGCGGTGGATGTCCGCCTGGCGGGCGAAGGCGTCCTTGAGGTGCTCGTCGCCGGAGACGTGGGCGAGGATCCGCAGCTCGATCTGCGAGTAGTCGGCGGCGAGGAGGGTGTGGTCGGGCGAGCCGGCCACGAACGCACGCCGGATCCGTCGGCCCAGGGCCGTTCGGATCGGGATGTTCTGGAGGTTCGGGTCCGACGACGACAGCCGGCCGGTCGAGGCGACCGCCTGGTGGAACGTCGTGTGCAGTCGGCCGTCGGCCTCGGCGATCAGGCTCGGCAGCGCCTCGACGTAGGTCGAGCGGAGCTTCGTGTAGACCCGCCACTCGAGGAGCTTGTCGATCATCGGGTGGGCGGGCCGGAGGTCCTCGAGAACAGACGCGTCGGTCGAGTAGCCAGTCTTGGTCCGGCGTCCCTTCGGCAGGTTCAGCTCGAAGAACAGGACCTGCTCGAGCTGCTTGGGGCTGCCGAGGTTGAACTCGTGACCGACGTCGCGGTAGATCTCCGCCTCGAGGCGATCCGTCTCGGTCCGGAACTCGCGATCGAGGACGGCCAACGCCTCGCGATCGAGGGCGACGCCGACGGCCTCCATCCGGGCGAGGACCGGGATAAGGGGCAGCTCGATGTCGCGGAACAGGCGATCGAGGGACACCTCCTGCAGGCGACGCTCCAGGGGATCGCGCACGGCGATCGCGGACAGCGCCTCGAGTCCCGCGCGGGCGGTCGATGGCAGCTCCGTCGCGGGCGGCAGGATCTGGTCGAGGTTCTCGGCGACGACGTCGGCGATCGTCTGGCTGCGCAGCGCGGCGTTCAGGACGTAGGCCGCGATCTGGGTGTCGAAGGCGACCGGCGTCGGAACCGCGTCGAGGTCCTCGGCGAATCGCGCGACGAGGATCGGCTTGACCTCGTGACCGACGAGGGGCGTGCCGGTCCGTTCGAGGAGATGGCGGAGCGCGTCCGAGGCCTCCGGTCCATCGGCCGCGACGACGCGGCCATCAGGTCCGGCGACCGCGAGCGCAAGCGGGGTGCCGCGCCGCGGCCGTGGGTCGTCAGCCACGAGCGATGCGCCGACCGCGGGCTGGGCGGCGAGCCACTCGCCGAGCTCATCGATCCGGTCCGCCCTGCGGACCTCGATCCGGCCGGGGTCGACGATCGCGGCCGCGAGAGCGGTCGGGAGGTCGTCGGCACGCTCGATCTCGCGGGCCCCGGACGTCGGCGTCCCGTCCGCGCTCGGCTGAGCGCCATCGGCCGCGTCGGACCCGCGTGGTGCCGTCCGCCCCGCGGCGACGGCATTGAAGTCGAGCCGCAGCTGGAGCTCGCCGCTCTCCGGCCGCCCGCCCGAGCGGCCGGGTCCCCAGCCGTCGGGCCGTCCGGCGACGCGGGCCGCCGGGACGTAGCCGCTCTCGGCGACGGACCGCAGGGCCTCCGACCGCTGCTCGGCGGATTCGCCGGCCATCGGCGGCAGCCGCTCGATCAGCGTCCGGAACTCGTACTCCCGGAAGAGGCGGACGACCGTGTCGCGGTCGTAGTCGCCGAGGCGGGCTGCCTCGAGGTCGATCTGGACCGGCAGGTCCCGAACGATCTGTGACAGCTCGCGGCCCATCAGGACCTGGTCGCGGTGCTCGCGGAGCTTGTCACCGAGCTTGGCCGGGGTCACCTCGTCGAGTCGGGCAAGCAGCGAGTCGAGGTCGCCGAAGTCACGGATCAGCTTCGCTGCGGTCTTCTCGCCGACACCGGGCACGCCGGGGATGTTGTCGGTCGGATCGCCCTTGAGGGCCTTGTAGTCGACCATCTGATCGGGCCGCAGCCCGAACCGCTCCTCGATCCTGGCGACGTCGTACATCACGGTGTTCTCGACCCCGGACCGGGTCGTCATCAGCCGGACGCGCGGGCTCACGAGCTGGAGCATGTCGAGATCGACGGTGACGATCGTCGTCTCGAGATCGTCGCGATCGTCGAGCTGGTGGGTGATCGTGCCGATCACGTCGTCCGCCTCGTAGCCGGGCATCTCGTAGACCGGGAAGCGGAGCGCCTTGACGATCTCGCGGACCTTCGGGAACTGGTCGCGGAGGTCGTCCGGCATCTTCGTCCGGGTCGCCTTGTAGTCGGCGTACTGCTCGTGGCGGAAGGTCGGGCCGGGGAGGTCGAACGAGACCGCGATGTAGTCCGGCTGGAGATCCTGGATCCCGCGGAGGACGATGCTGGCGAAGCCGAACGCGCCGTTGACGAGGTCGCCCTTGGAGGTCGTCAGCGGGGGGAGCGCGAAGTATCCGCGATAGACGAGCCCGTAGCCGTCCAGCAGCATCAGGCGTTCGGTGGGCACCGATTGAGTTTACCCGTGGGTCCGACCGGCGCCGCTCGAGCGGACGGGGATCAGCCGGGTGCCGGACCTCGCCGCCGGCTGGCGACCAGCAGGATCAGGCCGAGCACGATCGCGCCGCCGAACACGACGTTCGAGAGCGAGGGGCCGCCGGTGTTGCCGGTGACGGTCAACGTTCCGACCTGTCCCTCGGCCTGACCCGTCTGGCCGCCGCTGGGCGCCGCCGGAACGGGATACTCGGTCGTACCGAGCGAACGCGGCGCGCCTGACGCACCGGCAGCGGTGGTCGTGGTTCCCGACGAGGCGGCCGGGCTTGCATGCAGGAACTGGCCGTCGTTCGTCGAGGCCGCCGGGCCAGCCGAGGCCGCCGCGGCAGCCGAGGCAGCCGGCGAGGCGATCGGGCCAAGAGCGTTGCGGCCGTCGCTCGAGCTCTCGCCGCCGGCCTGGATGTCCACGGTCGACGGCAGACTGGCGGCGCCGGGTGGCGATCCAGCGCCGCTTGTCGGAGCTGATGCGGCCATCCCGCCCAAGCCGAGGTTGCCGATGACCAGCCCGATCAGCCCGAACGTCGCGAGACTGATCCCGAGCGGGCGGGTGAGTGCGGATCGCCCGGACAGCGACGGGACGAAGCGCCGCCAGCCGGTGCGTCGCAGGCGTTCGGCCTGCTGTGGCGAGAGGCGGAAGTCAAGGCCGGAGGCGGCGATCGGCGGCGGGAGCGTCGCGGTCGCGCGGGCGATCGCGATGAGGTCGGCGTGCAGCGCGGCGCAGTCGGAGCAGGATTGGGTCTGGGCGATGGCCTGGTCGCGGTCGGTGCCGGCGAGGTCGCCGGCGGCGAGCGCGGCCACGAGCATCGTGTCGTGGCGGTCGTGGGACGTCGCGCGGACGTCGGGAACGTCGGGCATGGCGGTCAGACGACCTCCGTTCGGATGCGGTTCCGATCGGGCCGCCGACCCGTCCCCGTGCGGCGTGATCCTTCAGCCACGGAACAGCTCCATCCGCTCGGCGAGGCGCTCACGCAGGGCGAGGCGGCCGCGATGGATCCGGGACTTCACGGTGCCGAGCGAGACGCCGGTCATGTCGGCGATCTCCTGGTAGTCGTAGCCCTCGACGTCGAAGAGGACGATCGCGGCACGCTGGTCGTCCGTGATGGTTGCCAGGGCGGCATTCAGGGCCCGGTGGCGCTCGATCGTGAGCGCGGTGTGGACCGGATCGGCCTCCTCGCCGGCGGGCGGCTGCCAGCTCTCGTCCTCGAGCTCCGGGTAGGGCTGGGACGGTCGCCGCTTCCGGGCCCGCTGGATGTCCATCGCGGCGTTGACGGCGATCCGGTTGAGCCACGACTTGACGCTCCCGCCGCGGAAGCCCTTCAAGTTCCGGTAGGCCGAGAAGAACGCCTCCTGGACGCAATCGGACGCCTGGTCGCGGTCGGGGACCATCCGGACGATCAGCGCGAAGAGCTGGTCCTGGTAGCACACGACGAGGTCGTTGAAGGCGTCGAGATCGCCGCCGCGGGCTCGCTCGAGCAGGATCAGGTCGCGGCGCTGGACGGGGTCATCGACGACCGTCGTCGAGCGAAGGTCCTCCACGGGCAGGGGGCCCCTCCGGACGGCGAGTTCGAGGCGCGGCGAGTCTAGCATCGGCTTCCGCGCGAGACGTCCGCCC
>VBFG01000175.1 GCA_005882635.1 Chloroflexota bacterium
CAGCGGGAACTCGAGCAGGGCGATCGAGCGGACGTCCACCGTCAGGCGATTGGTCGCGGCCGCGAGACCGATGGGTTGCCCGCGATCCACAGGCGCCACGGCTTCGACGCCCACGGCTCGCCGGCGTAGGCGATGCCGACGCGTGGGCCCTCGACGATGTCCGGTCGCGGTTCGCCGATCGGTCGGGGCTCCAGGCGGATCGGCGCGCCTGGCGCGAGGAGATCGTGGCCGGTCAGGGACCGGTCGAGGTCGAAGATCGCGCAGACGA
>VBFG01000176.1 GCA_005882635.1 Chloroflexota bacterium
CGCGCGCATCAGCTCGATCCCCTCGATCGGCTCGACGGCGCGGACGAGCAGCGCGGCCGCCCGGCCGGCGGGCTCGGTGACGATGTTCAGGCAGTCGTGCATCCCGTAGACAAGGTACACGTAGGCCGTCCCCGGGGGCCCGAACATGACCGCGTTCCGGGCGGTCCGGCCGAACCGGGCATGCGACGCACGATCGTCCTCGCCGATGTAGGCCTCGACCTCGACGATCCGGGCGACCCGCCGCCCGGTGGCGTCATCGCGGACGAGCCGTGCGCCGAGCAGTCCGCGCCCGGCGTCGAGCGTCGGTCCGGAGAGGAGGTCGCGGAGCTCGGCGAGCCGGTCGGTCAGCGCGGGACGACGTAGAAGACCTGGAGGTCGACCGGGATCAGCAGCCCGAAGACACTGATGAAGCCCGGGATGATCCGGGACCGGAACAGCTCGGCCGTCGCGGACGAGTTCATGACCTCGTACAGAGAGCGGATCCAGGGCAGCTCGCCGTCGGTCTTCGGCATCGTCGGGATCCGGAAGGCCGAGTCCAGGATCACGATCACGCACAGAACCAGGAGCAGCGCCTGGACGACGCCCAGGACGCCGCCGATCAGCTCGTCGGCGACCGTCGCCTTCTTGAACAGCGACTGCTTGTGGTAGAAGCCCTGGATCACGATCGTGAACGCGACGGTCGCGGCGACGAACACGATGCCGAACCCGAGCATCACCGCGTACTCGTCGGGGAACTGGTTCCAGTTGTTCGCCAGGTAGCCGCCGAGCGGTCCCCGCAGGTTCGCCGCGAACAGGAACGAGAACAGCATCGACGCCAGGCCGAGGACGCGGCGGATCGTCCCCTGGATGAACCCGAGCACGAACATCCCGAAGCAGAGCAGGACCACGAGCAGGTCGAAGCGGTTGATCGAGCTCAGGAAGTCGCCGATGTTCACGAACGCTCCTCAAACGAGATCCCCGGTCTCTCACGCGTCGTGAGGCCGTTTTTCAGCCTAGCAGCGCCGAATCGGCGCCCGCAAGCAGGACTCGGGCAGGACTCAGGTCCTGATTCGCAGGCCGTTTCTGGTCAATGCGGCGGTCACCCTCTCGATCGCGGCGTCCACCTCTGCATCAGTCAGGGTCCGCTCCGCGGACTGGAAGACGAGCCTCCAGGCGACGCTCTTCTCCTCGTCGCGGAGCGGTGCGCCGCGGTAGACGTCGAACAGGCGGAGGCTCACGAGATCGGGGCCCGCCGCACTGCGGATCGCCCGTTCGACGTTCGCCGCCGGCAGAGCCTCGGGAACGACGACCGCGAGATCGCGCTCCACGGCGGGATGGCGTAACGGCGCGGCCACGGCACCGTCCGCCGGACGGCCGCCGGCGAGGCCGGCGATGTCGAGCTCGGCGACGATCAGCCGCGCGCCGCGCAGGTCGACGGCGTCGCTGACCGCTGGATGGAGCTCGCCGATGACGCCCGACACCGCGACGTCGGCCGGGACACCATCAGCCGAGCGCTCCGCGATCACGGTCGAGGCCCGACCCGGATGGAGCAGCGGCTCGTCCGTCAGGGGCACGTACCACGGAGGCTGGAGTCCGAGCCGGCGGCACACCAGCTCGATCGCGCCTTTCACGTCGTCGAGGTCCGCGCGTCTCGCCCGTCGGTTCCAGGCGGGCTCCTCGGCCGCACCGGTCATGGCAATCCCGAGCCGCCACGACTCGCGGACGACGCCGGCGTCGTCGCCGTAGCCCTTCCCGATCTCGTAGATCGCGACGTCCTCGCGGCCATGGCGGAGGTTCATCGCCGCGACCTCGACGAGGCTCCCGACGACCGATGGGCGGAGGACCGAATGGTCCATCGACAGGGGGTTGGTGACGTGGATCGGTCGGCCTCCGGCGGGCGTCCCTCCGGTGGCCGGCGCCGTCTCGGCGGTCCACGTGTAACGCTCGGCGTGGGCGGGCGAAACGAGGGCATGGGTGACGACCTCGGTCAGGCCGGCGCCGGCGAGCGTCTCCCGGATCCGGTCGCGCGTCGCGAGCGGCGACGGCCGGTAGGACGGCATCGGGGTGTGCGGCAGGATCTCCGGGATCGTCTCGTAGCCGCGGACCCGGGCGACCTCCTCGGCGACGTCCGCCTCGATCGCGATGTCGCGGCGCCAGGTCGGGACGACGGCGACGACGACGTCCGGGCCTTCGCCGCCGTTGGTGCCGGCGGCGTCGACCGACAACGGTCGGGAGCCGGCGGCGATCGGGATCGTCCGGTCGGTGGCCTCTGCCGGTTCCTCGGTCCGGACGCCGACCCGGTCGAGGAGGCTGCGCTGGACGTCCGCCGGAAGCGCAGTCCCGAGGAGGCGGTTGACGCGTGCCGGTCGGAACGGCACGCGAGCCGGATCCGGCTCGGCCGGGGCGCTGTCGACGCGTCCCCGCGCCACCGACCCACCGGCCCACTCGGCGACCAGGCGGGCGGCACGATCGGCACCGATCCGGGCGAGGCGGGGCTCCTGGCCCTTCTCGAAGCGGAGGCTCGCCTCGGACCGCAGGCCGTAGCGCTGCCCGGTCCGGCGGATCGTGATCGGGTCGAACACCGCGGACTCGACGATCACCGCGGTCGTCGTCTCGGACACCTCGGAGCCCGCGCCGCCCATGACGCCGGCGATCCCCAGCGGACCTCGCGCGTCGGCGATCAGGAGCGTCTCGGCGTCGAGCTCCCGCGCGACATGGTCGATGGTCTCGAGACGCTCCCCCGCCGCGGCTCGCCGGACGACGAGCCGACGCCGGCCGTCGACCTCGGCGACGCCGGACGCGTCGTAGGTGTGGATCGGTTTCCCGAGCTCGAGCATCACGTAGTTGCTCACGTCGACGACATTGCTCACCGGTCGCTGGCCGGCGGCTCGCAGCCGCATCTGGACGCGGTCTGGTGATGGGCCGACCGTCACCTTGTCGACCCACCGGCCGACGAACCGCGGGCAGCCCTCGCGGTCCTGCACGTCGACCTCGAGGAACGCCATGACGTCGCGGTCGTCCTCGCGCGGCTCCGTCTCCGGCCAGCGGAGCGGCGCGCCGGTGATCGCCCCGACCTCCCGCGCCAGCCCGACCAACGACAGCGCGTCGCCGCGGTTGGGCTTGACGTCGACGTCGAGGACCACGTCGCCGTAGATCTCGGCGAGCGGCCGGCCGATCGGTGCGTCGGCGGGCAGGATCAGGATGCCGTCCGCGTCAGCGGTCAGGTTCAGCTCCTCGCCCGAGCACAGCATCCCGTTGCTGACGACGCCCATCTTCTCGGTCCGCTCGATCCGTCGGTCGCCCGGTAGCACCGCGCCCGGCAGCGCGACCGGGACCCGCTGACCGGCGGCGATGTTC
>VBFG01000177.1 GCA_005882635.1 Chloroflexota bacterium
AGCATCCGAGCATCCGAGCAACCCGAGGCATCGATGACCATCCCAGGTGCGCCGGGCCTGCCGACCCGGCGCTTCACCGGCCGATCCGGGTCGAGCGCCGACCGGCTGTTCCGCACGTCGACGGGCATCGCGGCGGTCACCATGGCGGGCCTGATCCTGGCGATCGGCCTCATGCTCCTGGTGAACTCCGGCGAAGCCTTCCGGCAGTTCGGCGTCGGGTTCGTGACGGGCACGACCTGGGACCCGGTGGCCGGCATCTACGACGCGCTGCCGTACATCGTCGGGACGCTCCTGTCATCGGCCATCGCGCTCGCGATCGCGGCCCCGATCGGGCTCCTGACGGCGATCTTCCTGGCCGAGCTGGCGCCGCGCCGCGTCGCGCTCCCGTTGACGTTCTTGATCGAGCTGCTGGCCGCGATCCCGAGCGTGGTCTTCGGATTGTGGGGCGTCTTCGTCCTGAGCCCGTTCCTCGGCGCGACCCTCGAGCCCTTCCTGATCCGGACGCTCGGTTGGATCCCGATCTTCGCCGGGCCGTCCTACGGCATCGGTCTGTTCAGCGCCGGGATCATCCTCGCGATCATGATCCTGCCGACGATCGTGGCGATCGCCCGCGAGGTCATCAGCTCGGTCCCGGACAGCCAGCGCGAGGCGATGGCCGCCCTCGGCGCCACACGCTGGGAGATCGTCCGGCGGGCCGTCCTGCCGTTCGCCCGGTCCGGGATCGTCGGCGCGATCATCCTCGGCCTCGGGCGGGCGCTCGGCGAGACGATGGCGGTGACGATGGTCATCGGCAACGGTCAGAACATCCCGACACGGCTCTTCGACCAGGCCCAGACCATCGCCAGCAAGATCGCGACGACATTCAACGAGGCATCGATCGGGCTGCAGACCTCGAGCCTGATCGCCCTCGGGCTGATGCTGCTGGTGATCACGATCTCGCTCAACGTCGTGGCCCGGCTCCTCGTCCGACGCGTCGCCACCGAGGGCGGCCGCTGATGGCGACGCTGACGCCGGTCATGGACCGGCCCGTCGCCGCCCGGCTCGTGCGCTCGCCCGCCGATCGCCGCCGCGCCACGGTGGACCGGTCGATGCGCGGGCTCGCCCTGGCCGCGGCGATCGCCTGCGTGATCCCGCTCGGCGCCGTCGTGCTGTTCGTGACCCTCAAGGGCGCGGCGGGGCTCAACCTCGACCTCCTGACGAAGGCGCCCAGGGCGCTCGGCACCGGCGGCGGTGCGGCGAGCGCGATCCTCGGCTCGCTCCAGATGATCCCGCTCGCGACCGTCGTGGCGGTGCCCGTCGGCGTCCTGGCCGCGGTCTACGTGAACGAGTTCAGCGGCCGTCGGTCGGCCACGGCCATCCGGTTCGCTGCCGACGTCCTGGTCGGGATCCCGTCGATCCTCGTCGGGATCTTCGTCTTCACGTTCCTCGTGCTCCCGTTCAAGCAGTTCAACGCCTTCGCCGGCAGCATGGCCCTCGCCCTGCTCATGGTCCCGGTGATCATGCGGACGACGGAGGAGATCCTGCGGCTCGTGCCGAGCACCCTTCGCGAAGCGTCGCTGGCCCTCGGCGTCCCGATGTGGCGGACGGTGCTGTCGGTCGTCCTGCGGACCGGCCTGACCGGGATCCTGACGGGCGTGATGCTGGCCGTGGCGCGTGCGTTCGGTGAGACCGCTCCGCTGCTGTTCACCGCGCTCGGCAGCCGTCTCGTGAACGTGGGCGACTTCGCGAAGCCGATGGACGCCCTGCCGATCTTCATCTACGTCAATGCCCGCCAGCCGTTCCCTGCCCTGAACCAGCAGGCGTGGGGCGCGGCGCTGCTCCTCCTGATCGTCGTCCTGGCGATCAACATCCTCGTGCGAGCCCGTTCATGGGGTCGCCGTGCTGCCTGAGAGGTCTGCCGAGATGACGCTCCAGATCGACGCGCCGCCGCCGCCCGAGGCCGCGCCGCCCGAGGCCGTGCCGCCGGAGGCACCGGAGTCGGGCGCGTCGGAGTCGGGCCCCGCTCTCGTGACGACGTACCTCCGCGGACCGGACGTCCAGCTCGCGCCAGCTGCCCGCGGCGAGCGGCGCGAGGTCGACGCGGCGGTGGTCGTCTCTGGCCTCAACGTCTACTACGGCTCGTTCCGGGCGATCCGCGACATCGGCCTGTCGATCCGGCGGCACGCCGTGACCGCGATCATCGGCCCGTCCGGCTGCGGCAAGAGCACGTTTCTCCGGACGCTCAACCGGATGCACGAGCTGACCCCGACGGCACGGGTCGAGGGGTCGGTCCTCCTCGACGGGATCGACATCATGGCGCCCGACGTCGACCCGGTTCAGCTCCGTCGGGTCGTCGGCATGGTCTTCCAGCGGCCGAACCCGTTCCCGACGATGTCGATCCATGACAACGTCGCGGCAGGGCTCCGCCTGACGGGTCGGGTGGCGAAAGCCGAGCTCGACGCGGTCGTCGAGCGATCCCTCCGCCGGGCGGCCCTCTGGGACGAGGTCAAGGACAAGCTCCGCGCCAACGGGACGTCGCTCTCCGGCGGCCAGCAGCAGCGGCTGTGCATCGCCCGGGCGCTCGCCGTGGACCCGGAGGTGATCCTCATGGACGAGCCGGCCTCGGCGCTGGACCCGGTCGCGACGCTCCGGATCGAGCAGCTCATGGCCGAGCTCCGGGCGAGCTACACGATCGTCATCGTCACCCACAACATGCAGCAGGCAGCGCGGGTGAGCGACGAGACGGCGTTCTTCACGATGGGCGAGGACCGCGCCGGCTACCTCGTCGAACAGGGGCCGACGAGCCAGATCTTCACGAACCCGAAGCACCAGCTGACCGAGGACTACGTGTCGGGTCGGTTCGGATGAGCGAGGACGACATGAGCGAGCGAGAAGCCCGCCCCGACTCGATCCACACCCAGGTCGCCGATTTCCTCGAGCGGGCCACGCCCGGCGTCCCCGTCTCGCGGCCGTTCGCCCATCCCGCCCGCGAGACGCTCGATCTCGAGATGCGCGAGATCAAGGACGACATCCTCCGGATGGGCTCGTACGTGGAGGAGGCGATCCGGGCGGCGATGGCCGCCCTCGTCGCCCACGACGCGGCGGCCGCGACCGCGGTCATCGTCGCCGACGGACGGATCAACGAGATGCAGCGCGAGGTCTCGGGGCTGATCACCCGGACGATCGCGACGCAGTCGCCGGTCGCCCGCGACCTGCGCTTCCTGCTCTCCCTCGACCACGTCGGGTACGAGCTCGAGCGGATGGGCGACCACGCCTCCTCGGTCGCGAAGCAGGTCCGGAAGCTGGCCCCTGAGCCGCCCCTCAAGCGCTATGTCGACCTGCCGGCGATGGGTGAGCTGGCCGCCCAGCTCGTCGGGGGCATCCTTCGGGCGCTCGTCGACGTCGACGTTGACGAGGCGCGAGCGGTCGCCGCCCGGGACGACGAGATGGACCGGCTGTACCACCGAACCTTCGACGAGGTCGTCGAGTTGATGCGGGCCGATCCCGGCAACGTCGAGAGCGGCACACGGATCCTGTTCGCGTCCCACTACGTGGAGCGGATCGGCGATCGGGTCACCAACATCGCGGAAGACGTCGTGTTCCTGGCGAGCGGCGAGATCGAGGACCTGAATCCGTGAGTGACGCAGCCGTCCGCGTCCTGTTCGTGTCCGTCCAGCTGTCAGAGCGGATCCGCCAGTTCGTCCTCGTGCAGTCGCGGCGGCAGGCCGTCGAGGCCGGCACCGGAGGCTGAGCCAGCGGGCTCCGGCTGACCGACGGTCGCGAGGGTCGCACCGACGACGATCGCGACGCCGAGCCATTGCCAGGGCTGGAGCCGCTCGCCGAGCAGGATGATACTGGAGGCGAC
>VBFG01000012.1 GCA_005882635.1 Chloroflexota bacterium
CGCGCCGCCGGCCTTGAGGGTCCGCATCAGGTTCGCGGTCTCGGTCGTGACATGGAGGCACGCCCCGATCCGGATGCCGTCGAGCGGCCGCTCCCGGGCGAACCGCTCGCGGATCAGCCGGAGGACCGGCATCTCCCGCTCCGCCCACTCGATGCGGCGGATGCCCTCCGCGGCCAGGCCGAGGTCGGCGACGTCGTGTGCCGGCGGGAGCGACGGTGCGGTCGAAGCCGGGGCGGAGGCGGTGTCGGTCATCGGCGATCGATCTCCCTGCGGGCGAAGAGGCGCCGCAAGGGCGCGGTGAGGTCGGCCCACGGCGAGCCGATCCGGTGGCCGAGGCGCTCCTCGAACCGGACGTGCTCGGCATAGCCGAGGCGGCGATAGGCCTGGAGCGCCGGCGGATTGTCCGAGCGGACGTTGAGGACGACCTGGTCGCACGTCCGCAGCAGGTCGGCGGTTACCGCCCCGGTGACGGCGGTCGCGAACCCGCGGCCACGGTAGTCCGCATGGGTCAGGACGTTGCCGACGACGCCCAGGCGCGCCCGCGGGCTCACGACGTGGGTGCCGGCCGCGGCGATGAGTCGTCCCCCGACGCGCACGCCGTAGTAGATGCCCTCGGCGATGGCCGACGACGGCAGCCACGACGCGAACCCGAGCTGATAGAGCCGGTTGAGCTCGCCGATGTCGATCGGCAGCAGCCGTCGCACATCGGCCGGATACGGCCGGAAGCGCGCCCGGTCGACCCACATCCGGACCATCTGCGGCCCCGGATCGAGGCGATACAGCGACGTGACCGCGTCGAGCGCCTCCGGCAGCACCGCCACGTAAGCCGCGCGCGGTCGGACGAGGTCCCGAAGGATCGCCTCGATCCCGTCCGCCCGACCCATCACGAACAGTGGCTGCGGGGTCAGGCCGGAGTATTCCAGCGCGAGTGCGACCAGCCGGTCGCCGTCGTATGCCCCACCCCAGCGGGTCTTGCCGAACTCGCGGTCCTCCAGGTCGCAGATCGCGTAGGCGGCGAGGAGGCGGTCGGTCTCGAGAAAGGTCCTGAGCTCGGCGCGGTCGCGGAGCGGCCGGGTCGCCAGGGCCCGAGCCGACCGGCTGGTCGCGGCGACACTGGCCATCAGCCGGCTGCCTCCAGCGGACCTGACGGCGCAGCCGCGGGCGGTGCCGACGGGCGACGCGCAGCGGCATGCCGGACGTTGGCCGCGGCCACCTTCTCGGCCAGATCGGCGGCGAACGGCGACCGGATGACGCCCTCCTCGGTGACGATCGCCGTGATCAGCTCGGCCGGCGTGACGTCGAACGCGGGGTTCCGGACGTCGGTCCCGGCCGGGGCGATCCGAACCCCGCGAATGTGGAGGACCTCGTCGGCCGGCCGTTCCTCGATCTCGATCGCTCCGCCGTCGGGCGTCGCGAGGTCGATCGACGACGTCGGCGCGCAGACGAAGAACGGGACGCCGTGGCGGGCCGCCAGGACGGCCAGCGGATACGTCCCCACCTTGTTGGCGGTGTCGCCGTTCGCGGCGACCCGGTCGGCGCCGACGAGCACGACATCGACCTCGCCCTGCGCCATGAGCGAGCCGGCGGCAACGTCGGGGATGAGCGTGTGGGGGACACCTGCTTGCTCGAGCTCCCAGGCCGTCAGTCGCGCGCCCTGGAGATACGGCCGCGTCTCGTCGACCCAGACCTTGACCTCGTGCTCGGCGTGGTGCGCGGCCTGGACGATGCCGAGGGCCGTCCCGAACTGGCCGCAGGCGAGCGGCCCGGTGTTGCAGTGGGTCAGGATCCGGAGCGGGCCGAACTCGCGGACAGGCAGGGCGGCGAGCCCGAACACCGCCAGCCGGCCGTGGTCGGTCGTCGCCTCGGTCACGATCGCGTCCGCCTCGTCGCGCAGCGCGGCCGCGACCGCGATGCCGTCCTCCGGCAGGTCGCCGACGGCTTCGAAGCGGGCCATCATCCGGTCGACCGCCCAGCCGAGGTTGACCGCCGTCGGACGCGCGGCGCGGAGCGCGGCCGCGGCCGCGCGGAGGATCGCCCGGCGGGCGATCGCCGTGGTCTCGGTCGCCCGCTCGGCGGAGAGGGCGAGCCCGATCGCCGCGACCTGGCCGATCGCCGGCGCGCCGCGGACGACCATCTGGCGGATCGCGTTCGCCGCCTCGGGCGCGTTCCGGACCTCGACCTCGACGAGCTCGTCGGGGAGCTTCCGTTGGTCGATGACCAGGAGGAAGCCGCCCTCCTCGCGGAACGGCGTCCGGAACCCGGTGGGCGGCCCGCCCGCCGCGGGCGCCGGCGACACGGCGACCTGGCCGGCCGCAGCGGGATCGTCGCGGAGCGCGGCGGCCGCCGGATCGAGGATCGCGCCGGCCGCCTCGGCCGACGCCCGCTGCAGCGCCTGGGCCGCACCGGCGACCGTGGCCGCGGTCTGGATCAGCTCGCCGGCGAACTGGCGGAAGAAGCGGCGCCGGGCGAGGTTGACCTCGTCGTCGGGGGACGCGGGCTCTGGGGCGGCGGGTGAGGCGGTCGCGGGTGGGGCGGGGTCGCCGGACGGGTCTGCCAATCGCGGACGCTCAGTACTGGATGACGCTCGTGACCCGCCGGCCGTCGAGCCGGTCACGGCCCTTCAGGAAGTCGAGCTCGACGAGGAACGCGAGGCCGACGACGTTACCCTTCAGGCGCTCGACGAGCTCGATCGTGCCCTTGACCGTGCCGCCCGTCGCGAGGAGATCGTCGACGATCAGGACCTTCTGGCCGGACTCGATCGCATCGCGGTGGATCTCGAGCGTGTTCGAGCCGTACTCGAGGGCGTACTCGACGGTGATCGTCTCCGCCGGCAGCTTGCCGAGCTTCCGGACGGGGACGAGGCCGGCGTTGAGCTGGTACGCCATCGCCGAGCTGAAGATGAAGCCACGCGATTCCATCCCGACCACGATGTCGATCGTCTCGCCCTCGTAGGGCTCGAGCATCAGGTCGATCGCCTCGCGGTAGGCGGCCTTGTCCTTCAACAGCGTCGTGATGTCGTAGAAGAGGATCCCGGGCTTCGGGAAGTCAGGGATCTCGCGGATCTTTGCGCGGAGCTCCTCTGCGGACATCGGCGCGCGTTCCTCCAGGCTGGGCCCGGCCTCGATCGTGGCGGTCCGCAAGTCTAACCCGCCGACGCGCGTGGGAGGAACCGCCGGGTCAGGACGAGCCCGACAACAGCGACGCCGGCGGCGACGGCGAATGTCTCGGCGAGGCCGACCCAGCCCGGGCTGCCGGCGCGGAGCCCGGCGGCCACCAACGCGCCACCGAGCCCGGTCCCCAGCGACGTCCCGAGGACGTCCGACAGCTGGAGGCCCGCTGTCGCGGCTCCCTGCTCGCCCGGCGCCGCCCAGCGCAGGACGACGAGCGACAGGACCGAGTAGGACAGTCCCATCCCCAGCCCGGCGATGCCCCAGGTGACGGTCGCGACCACGATCGGGACGGTCGGCACGAGGATCGTCGCGAAGCCGATCACCCCGACCAGCAGCACGGTGAAGCCCGTGGCAAGGAACCGCCGCGGCCCGAACCGCTCGACCCGGTGGGCGAGGATCCACGAACCGCCGGTCCAGGTCAGGGTCGATGCCGTGAACACGAGGCCGCTCACGATCGCCGGGTAGCCGCGCCACTCCTGGATCGCGAGCGGGACGTACGCGTCGGCGCAGAAGAAGGCGAACGTCAGGAAGCCGCGGAGCAGGACGGCCGACGGCAGGCCGGGCCGCGCGGCCAGGGTGCCCGGCGGGGTCAGCCGGGCGAACGCTTGCGTCCCGACGATCAGCCCGAGCGCGACGAGGACGACAGGCACGGGACCGAGGTTCGACAGTCCGGCCACGACCATCGCGGCGCCGACGACGAGGACCGACGCGAGCGGCAGCCGGCGGCGGGCGTCCTGGGCGATGCGGTGCTCGCCCTCCGCGGCGGCCGGGACCGGCGCGACGCTGCGGATCGCGGGGTAGGTCAGGGCCGCGGCAACGGCGATCAGCGGCAGGAGGCCGAGGAAGACGAGCCTCCAGTGGAGGCTTTCCGCGACGATCCCGGCGAGGCTCGGGCCGATCACGCCGGGGACGACCCACGCGGTCGACAGGGTGGCGAACATCCGCGGCCGGAGGGCCTCCGGCAGGGCCCGCCCGATCGACACGTAGGCGACCGCAGGGATCGCCCCGGCGCCGAACCCCTGGATCACCCGGGCCGCGACGAGCACCGGCATCGCCGGCGCGAGGCCGCCGATCAGCAGCCCGATCGAGAACAGCCCGATGCCGAGGACGAACGGACCCGCGAGGCTTCCGCGGTCGATCAGGATCCCCGCCACGACGATCCCGAGGAGGTTGCCGAGGAAGAAGCCGGAGAAGACCCAGCCGTAGAGGTCGAGGCCGCCGAGGTCGCGGGCGACGATCGGCATGATCGTCGAGACGGCCAGCGCCTCCGACGCGACGATCGTGACGTTGAGGACGAGCCCGAGCGTCAGGGCCCGCCGGCCGGGCGACCACAGCCCTTCGCGATCCAGGGTCGCGGCGCGCTCGATGGGCTTCGCGGCGTCGCTCATCGCGACAGGATGCCGGGTCGACGGGGGCGTTGCCGTGGACGTTCGTCGTGTCGAACCGCTACGCTCCGCGTCGTGACCGTCCTCGGCGATCCAGCCGTCTCCGGCGATGCCGCGCCCGCGCGACCCGTCGTTCCGGGTCGCGTGGAGTCGATCCACCTAGCCCCCGAAAGCGGCGCGCCGATGACCGCCGTCGATCGCATTCGGGCGGTCGCGGGCGTGGGGCTCGAGGGCGACCGCTACGCGGAGCGGGCCGGGCACTGGTCACCGGACCCCAAGGTCGACCGCCAGCTGACGCTGGTCGCCGCTGAGGAGATCGACCGGCTGGCCGAGCGGTTCGACATCGTCCTCGGGCCCGGCGAGACCCGGCGAAACGTCACGACCCGCGGGGTCGACGTCAACGCGCTCGTCGGTCGCCGGTTCCGGATCGGCGACGTCGAGTGCGAGGGCACGCGGCTGTGCGAGCCGTGCCAGTACCTCACCGATCTGGTCGGCCAGCCGATCCTCGAGCCGCTCGTCCACCGGGCCGGGCTCCGCGCCCGGATCCTGACCGGCGGCGACATCGCCATCGGCGACGAGGTCGTCGCGCTCGACTGATCGAGCTCGGACCGGAGGGTCAGCCCCCGCCCAACGGCTCCAGGGGTTGCTGATTGCCGAAGGTCGGCCGATCGCCGCGGGGTTGCGCCGCCCAGCGAACTGCGTTCGCGATCACCCGTCGAACCATCGGCTGGAAGTAGGTCGGGTGGGTCTCGTGGCCCGGCCGGAAGTAGAAGATCCGCCCCCGGCCCCGCAGGAAGCAGCAGCCGCTCCGGAAGACCTCGCCGCCCTGGAACCAGCTCACGAGGACGAGGCGGTCCGGCGCAGGGACGTCGAACGGCTCGCCGTACATCTCCTCCTGCTCGAGCGCGAAGGACTCGCCGAGCCCGTCCGCGATCGGATGCGACGGGTCGACGACCCAGATCCGCTCGCGTTCGCCCGCCTCGCGCCACTTGAGGTCGCCGCTCGTCCCCATCAGGGCCCGAAACAGCTTCGAGTGGTGACCCGAATGGAGGACGATCAGGCCCATTCCGTCGAGGACCCGGCGGCGGACCCGCTCGACGATTGCGTCGTCGACCTGGTCGTGGGCGGCGTGGCCCCACCAGGTGAGGACATCGGTCGCCGCGAGGACGTCGTCGGTCAAGCCGTGCTCCGGCTCGTCGAGGGTCGCGGTCCGGGCGTCGAAGCCGGCGTCGCGGAGGCCGTCGGCAATGGCCCCGTGAATGCCTTGTGGGTAGACCGCCGCGATCTCGGCCGACTCGCGTTCCTGGCGGTACTCGTTCCAGACCGTGACCCGCGTCATCAGCCGGCCGCCGCGAGGGGCTGGGCGTTCGGCAGGCGGACGACCGCGCCGCCGTTCGCCGTCGACTCGCGGATCGCGTCCCACAGGCGGGCCATCCGGAGGCCGACCTCGGGCGGGCTCGGGTTCGCGATCCGCCCCGCGCGGACGTTGAGGAACTGCTCCCAGACCGGCAGCGGCGCGATCGACGGCACCTTCCGCAGGCGCGCGGATCCCGCCCGCTGGATCTCGAGGAGCTCGCCCCAGATCCCGGTCCGCAGGATCGCCCCGGAGGTGAACACGCGGATGTCCGAGTGACACGACGGGATCGCGCTGCCGCAGGCATTCATCGTCACGAGCGCACCGGAGGCGAGCCGGGCGATCACGACCGCCCGGATGTCGACCGGTCGGCCGTCGTCCTCGAGCCAGGCGGCGACCTCGGCGAAGTCCTCACCGGCCAGGTCCGACACGGTGTTGAGCATGTGGGCGCCGGTATCGAACAGGAAGCCGCCGCCCGACAGCTCGGGGCGCTGGCGCCACGTGCCGTCGGTCAGGGTGGCCCAGTTCTGCCAGACGACCGCGCTGATGTTGTGGATCGGTCCGAGCTCGCCCGACCGCAGCAGCCGGGCCGCCTCGCGGACCTGCGGCGACAGGCTGCCCTGGAACGCCACGACGAGCAGCCGCCCGGTCCGGTCACGCGCCTCGATGAGCTCGGTCGCCTCGTCCGCCGTCATGACCATCGGCTTCTCGAGCAGGATGTCTAGGCCTGCCTCGAGGCAGGCCTTCGCCTGGACGAAATGGAGCGCGTGCGGGGTGATGATGAAGACGGCGTCGAGCTGGTTGGCGTACGTCGCAACGAATTGCGCCCAGTCCGGCTCGTTCGGCGGCGCCGGGAGACCGTGCTGGTCCCACAGCTCGGCCGCGGCGGCGTAGTTCGCGGCCGACGGTTCGCAGACCGCGACCACCCTTGTGTCGTCGCGCCGGAGCATCGGTTCGAGATGGACGCGGGCCATCACCCCGGTCCCGATGAACCCGACCCGTGTCATGTCCGCCTCGGTCATGTGCTCGCTCGTCCTCTCCGTCCAGGTGGGGTGTCGCGGTCGTACGTTTCGGGCGCCGTCGGGCGATAGGGTACTGGCGACGATCCGACGGCGCAGACTGCCGGCATGCGGCCCGATCGGATCGCGGTTCGACCGCTCGAGCCCGACGACGTCGCGTGGGCCTCCGACGCGCTCGCCGTGGAGCTCGGCGGCCGGCTCCAGGCTCGGCGCAGCGAGCTCATCGACGTCCTCGAGGACCAGGGGTTGGTCGCCTGGCTGGCCGGTCGGCGGGTCGGCCTGCTGACCCATCGACCGGACGGGCCGGCTCGGATCGAGCTGTCCGCGCTGCTCGCCGTCGACCGCGGCCGCGGCGTTGGGACGGCGCTCGTCGCCGAGCTCGTCCGCGGCGCCGGCGCGGCAGGCATCCGCGCGATCCGCGTCACGACGACGAACGACAACCTGACGGCGTTGGCGTTCTACCAGCGGCGCGGGTTCCGTCTCGCCGAGCTGCGCGCCGGGGCGGTCGACGCGTCGCGCCGGACGATCAAGCCGACGATCGGCGAGGTCGCGGCGAACGGACTCCCGATCCGCGACGAGCTCGAACTCGCCCTGCCGCTCTGACCCAGCGGCGATCGTCAGACGGCGATCTCGTCCTCGAGGTCCGCGCCACCCTCGGTCGCATCGCTGAGCGGCAGGCTGAACCCGACGATCGCTCCGCCGCCCCGGCGCGACCGGGCCCAGACCGACCCGCCCTGCGCCTCGACGATCCGCTTGCACACCGCGAGCCCGACGCCCATCCCGTTAGCGGTCCGCCGTGCCTCATCGGCTCGGTAGAACGGGGTGAACAGGTCGTCGGCATCGACGTCCGCGATGCCGATCCCGCGATCGCGGACCTCGATCTTCGACCACCCGTCCTTCACGGTCAGGACGACCTCGAGCGGCACGCCGGGCCGCGAGTACTTGTCGGCGTTGCCGAGGAGGTTGTCGACGACGAGCTCGATCGATGTGGCGTCGGCATCGACCACGGACGACGAGAACGACCGCGTGACCCTGATCGGTCGGCCAGGGTGGCGCCGCCCGAACGTGTCGACCGCCCGCTCGACGAGGTGGTCGAGGACCTGCGGCTCAGTCTCGAGCGTCGCCCCGGACCCGAGCCGCGTGAGCTGGAGCAGGTTCTCGACGATCCGCAGGAGGCGCTCCGAGTCCTCGCGGATGTCACCGACGATGTCGCGCTCGGCGGCCCCGAGCTTGCCCCGCCCACGAAGGACCACCGCGTTGCCGAAGATCGTCGTCACCGGCGTCCGCAGCTCGTGCGAGACCAGCCCGAGGAACTCGTCCTTGACCGCGTTCGAGACCTCGAGCGCGGACGCCGTCCTCCGCAGCGCCTCCTCGGCGGCCAGCCGCTCCGTCACGTCGACGAGGACGTTGACGGCGCCGACGAGCGTGCCGTCCCGGTCGCGGAGTGGCGTCGGATACGGCTCGAAGGCCACCCTACGACCGTCCGGTCGCTCGGCGACGGCGGCCGACCCGCGGACCGGGCGGTTCTCCTTGAGGGCGATCGCCATCGGGCACTCGGCGTGAGCCATCGGGCGGCCGTCGAGATGGAACAGGTGCCAGGAGCCGCACCATTCCTCGCCCAGCTCGGGTCGCCGACCCCACAGGTCCACGGCCGCCTGGTTGAAGCAGGTGATCCGCCCATCGGCGTCGGTCGTGTAGACGGCGACCGCGAGCGCCTCGAGGAACGTCCGGTACGGGCTGTCGGCCTGGCCGGCGACCTGGGTCTGGTCCGTCGCGACCGGCAGCCGACCGAGCGCGTCGAACAGGCGAGCGAGGCCGGACCCGGGATCACCCAGTCCAAGCGTCGCGATCGGAGCGTCGACAGCGCGACTGGGCGCGGTCATCCGGCGAACCGTGGCATCGGCCCCATTCAATCAGAGCGCGTGTTACAGACCCATCTCACGGACGCCGCGCCGCATCAACGGCGACAGCCTCACGACGATCGCTCGAGGGCGGCGACGAGCGCATCGAGGAGCTCGATCCGCCGGCGCAGCCGGCGCGTCTCGGCATCCATCGACTCGCGCGCGGTCTCGCTGCCGTAGCCGAACGACAGCCTGCCGGCCCGCCGCTGGAGCTCGCTCAGCTCGGTCGCCCGGGCGGCGAGGAGCGCGCCCCGAAGGACCGGCACGTCATCGGCCGCGACGATCGGGAGCTCGAGCTTCAGGAGCAGGCCATCGTCGTCCGGTTTCACGCGCGGTTCACCCCATTGACCACGACATGGGTCTGATCGATGCTGTGGCCATGTCGATCGTCGACTCCCTCGAGCAGGTACCGATCTTCGCCGATCTCGATCGTGCGCAGTTGGAGACGCTGGCGAAGTTCGCGCAGGACGTCGAGGTGGCAGCGGGCGCCGAGCTGACCCACGAAGGACGCTACGAGGGATCCGTCTACGTGGTCATCTCAGGGATGGTCGAAATCGAGCGCAACGGGCGGACGGTCGACACGATCGGGCCGGCCAACTTCTTCGGCGAGATCGCAGCGATCGATGGGGGCCCGCGGACGGCGACCGTCCGGGCCCTGGTCGAGTCCCGGCTCGTCGTCCTGTCGCAGGTTCAGTTCAACGAGGTCCTGGACGCGTCGGTCCCGTTTCGGGAAGCGGTCATGCCGGAGATGGAGCAGCGACTCTCTCGGATGGAATAGCTCCTGAGAGTCGCGCGACGACCGCCTGGGTCAGGCCCCAGGCTCGGGACGGGTCACGCGGCAGGCGGATCCGGACCTGGTTGCTGGCGAACGTGACGTCGGTCGGCTTGACGCCGGGCAGTCCGCCGCCGGCGAGCAGCCGCATCGCGGTCGGCCGGGTCAGCCCCTCCCCGAACCGGACGACGAGCTGGCCCTCCTCGCGGGAGATCGACGCGACGCCCGCCGCCTCGGCGGTCATCCGCAGCTCGGCGACCTCGACGAGACGGACGACCGGCGGCGGCATCGGGCCGAAGCGATCCGTCAGCTCCTGGCGGAACGCGGCGAGGTCGCCGCGGTCGCGCGCGCGCGCGAGCCGCCGGTAGAGCTCGAGCTTCTGCGCCTCTTCGGGCACGTAGTCGTCCGGCAGGTGGGCCTCGACCGGCAGGTCGACGACTGCCTGCGGCTTCTCGACCCGCGGCGGCCGGTCCTCCCGCCGCGCCTTCCGTTCCTCGACGGCCTCCGCCAGCAGCCGCGAGTAGAGGTCGAAGCCGACCGCTGCCATGTGGCCCGATTGCTCGCCCCCGAGGATGTTGCCGGCTCCCCGGATCTCGAGGTCTGCGAGGGCGATCTGGAAGCCGGCCCCCAGCTCCGACGCGTTGAAGATCGCCTGGAGCCGCTTGCGGGCCTCCTCGCTCATCCGCTCGCGACGGCGGTAGAGCAGGTAGGCGTAGGCACGGCGGCTGCTCCGCCCGACCCGGCCGCGGAGCTGGTAGAGCTGGGCGAGCCCGAGCGTATCCGCCCGGTCGATGACGATCGTATTCGCGTTCGGGATGTCCAGGCCGGACTCGATGATCGTCGTGCACACGAGCACGTCGGCCTCGCCGCCGGCGAACGCAATCATCACGCCCTCGAGCAGGCCTTCGGGCATCTGCCCGTGGCCCACGACGAAGCGGACGCCGGGCAACATCCGCCGGAGCTGCTCCGTCTGGGCCTCGATCGTCTCGACCCGGTTGTGGACGAAGAAGGCCTGGCCCCCGCGATCGAGCTCCCGCAGGATCGCGTCGCGGACGAGCCCGGCCGACGCCTCGGCGACCCGCGTCTGGATCGGCAGCCGATCCTCGGGCGGCGTCTCGATGACGCTCATGTCGCGGACCCCTGCGAGGGCCAGGTTGAGGGTCCGCGGAATCGGCGTCGCGCTGAGGGTGAGGACGTCGACCTCGCGGCGAAGCTGCTTCAGCCGCTCCTTGGCGGCGACCCCGAACCGCTGCTCCTCGTCGACGACGACGAGCCCGAGGTCACGGAACCGAACGTCCTTGCTGAGGAGCCGGTGCGTGCCGATCACGAGGTCGATCGAGCCGTCCTCGAGGCCGGCGACCGTCGGCTTCTGGTCGGCGGGCGACACGAACCGGGACAGGAGCCGGACCTTCATCGGGAACGCCGCGAAGCGCTGCCCGAACGTGGCAAAATGCTGGGCCGCGAGGACCGTCGTCGGGACGAGCACCGCCACCTGCTTGCCGTCCTGGATCGCCTTGAACGCCGCCCGCAGCGCGACCTCGGTCTTGCCGTAGCCGACATCGCCGACGACCAGCCGGTCCATCGGGCGACCCGCCTCCATGTCGAGCTTGACCTCGGCGGCGGCGCGGAGCTGGTCCGGTGTCTCCTCGTACGGGAAGCTCGCCTCCATCTCGGCCTGCCACGGCGAGTCGTCGGCGTAGGCGTGGCCGGTCGTGTTCGCTCGTGACGCGTACAGCTCGAGCAGCTCTTCGGCCAGGTCGGCGACGGCCTTGCGAACCCGCTGCTTGGTCCTGAGCCAGTCGGTGCCGCCGAGCTTGCTGAGGCTGGGGTGCTCGGCGCCTGAGTAGCGCGACACCCGCGTGATCTGCTCGACCGGGACAAAGATCTTGTCGCCGCCGGCGAAGCTCAGCTCCAGGTAGTCGCGGTCCTCGCCGTCGGTCCGGTTGCCGCGGCGGAGCATCCGCTCGTAGCGGGCGACGCCGTGATCGATGTGGACGACGAGGTCGCCCGGGCTGAGTCGCTCGAGGATGTCGCGCGGGACGACGCGGCGCATCGCCTTCGGGCGGCGGACGCGGACCGTCCCGAACAGCTCCCGGTCCGTGATGAATGCAAGGCGGTCCGGACCGCCTTCGAACCCGCCGTTGAGACTCCGCTCGACGACGGCGATCCCGCCGGGCGGCGGCGCTTCCGGCGCGTGGACCACCGCGGCCGGATGGCCGGCCTCGTCGAGCAGCTCGGCGAGCCGCGGGGCCTGGTCGCTGGCGAGGACGATCCGTGCCCCGTCGGCCCGCCACCGCTCCACGGCCTCCTCGAGGGCCGCGGCCCGGGCTGGCGGCAGCTGCGGCTCCCGCCAGCCGAACAGGTCGCCGGAGCTGAGGCCGCGGGCGGCGAACGCGGCTTTGTCCGGGATCTCCGACTCCCAGGTCAGCTCGAGCGTCCGGCCGCCTGCCAGGTGGCTCTTCCACTCGCGCGGGCCGAGATAGGTCGACGGCCAGTCCTTCGGGAGCTCGCCGGTCTCGACCAGCTCGGTCCGCCGCTCGTCCGCCTGGCGCCACAGGAAGTCGGCGGCCTCGGCGATGTCGCCGGGCTCGTCGAGGACGAGGAGGGTGCCGGCGTCGAGATGGTCGAAGCCGGTCGACGGGGCGAGATGGGCGGCCCAAACCTCCGCGGCGTCGCCGACGCGGAGGGCCCGGGTCGGGGCGTCCGCTCCGTCGGCCGGCGTCCCGTCGGCCGGCGTCCCGTCGCCCTCGAACCGGGCGAGGTCGCCGGCGAGGCGGTCCGGGAGCTTCGCAGCGACGCGGCCGAGGCGGCTGCGCAGCGAGGCGGCTCCGCCGTGCGGGGCGAGGAACTCCGACGCGGGCAAGAGCTCCACGCCGTCGAGCGTCGAGACCGTCCGCTGGTCGGTCGGGTCGAAGGCCCGCAGCGAGTCGATCTCGTCGCCGAAGAACTCGATCCGGACGGGCAAGGGCGCCGAGGGCGGGAACACGTCGACGAGCCCGCCGCGCCGCGCGAACTCGCCCCGTCCGGCGACCTCCGACGTGGGCGCGTAGCCGAAGGAGAGGAGCTCGCGGAGCAGGGCCTCGGGTCGGAGGCGAGCGCCGATCGCGAGCCGCCGCGGTTCGGCCGGCAGGTCGTCCGGGGCGATGGTGTGCTGGACGAGTGCCTGGACGCTCGCGACGAGGATCCGCGCCGTGCGGCTCCGCCACGCCGACAACGCGGCGACTCGGGCCGCCGTCTCGTCCGCGACGAGCTCGCTGCGCTCGTAGGCAAGCGCTGTCCGCGGCTCCAGAACGGCAACGGCGGAGGGATCGCCCAGCCACGCGACGAGCTCCTCCGCGACGCGGTCGCCGATCTCGGCGTCGCGGGCAACCCAGGCCAGCCGCTCGTCGGTCGCGCCGTCGATCCCTCCCGAGGCGAGCGTCGCGGCGAGGTAGGACTTGGCGCCGTGCGGGATCGAGCTCAGCCCGACGTGTCGACCAACCGACCGTCCGCCTCCGGCTGGCCCGGCCGTCGGCCCGCTGACCGTCAGCCGTTCCCGGAGCGAGGCGAACGAACCGGTCGCCGCCAGGAGCGGCAAGAGAGCCGACAGGTCTGGCTGGCGGCGTCCGGCGCCGCTCCCCGTGGAGCGAGCCACGCCTTCGCCGAGCCGCCGCTCACGGCCCCGCTTCCCGCGGAGGACGGGCGTCCCGGCGGTCACGTCTCCTCGCTCCGACGGAGGACCTTCCGCCATCCCGTCCGGGTCCGTCGGACGCCCGACTCGTCGGGCGGCCCGTCGACCGCGCCCGGAGGGGCGACGAGCGTCTCGTCGGCCGGCCGCAGCTCGAACATGTTGAACCGGTTCGCCGCCTTCGAGGTCCCGTGCCGCGCCCATTCCTCCACCGCGTCGGCGGCGGCGTCGA
>VBFG01000013.1 GCA_005882635.1 Chloroflexota bacterium
CGGCCAGGCGGCGTTCCGGCGGGCGCGTCGGTCCACGACGGCCTCGTTCGACCGGCTGCGGACCCGGCCGAGGGCGGCGGGGGCGCCGCACCGAATGACGCGGCTGACGGAGCCGGACCTGGCGACTCGGCCTGAGCCGCGGGATCTCGGTGTTCCGACTGGGCACCTGAGTCAGCGCCAGGCTCCGCCTCGCTGCCGTCGAGGATCCAGCCACCCGCCGGCCGGCGCGCCCGGCGCTGGTACTCCGGGCCGTGCTTCCGCGGGTCGGCGTACTCCTTCGGGTTGATCGTCCAGTAGGTCCCGCTCGACGAGCCGTACCAGGTCGCGCCGCTCCAGCCGGGTTCGAACGGCTCCTCGTCGGCCGCGTCGTATGACGTCGAATAGGGCGTCGCCTTGCTTGCAGCGCGTCGTCGCCCCGAGCGGCGAGTCCGCGTCTGACCGGTGCCACCAGACGCCCGCGCCCCGGACTGCCCCGCCCCGGTCGATCCGGCCGTGGCTCCGCCTCCGCCGGCGCCCTCGCCTCGTCCGTCGCCGGAACCGTCCCCGGTCCGCGACGATGGCCGAGCCCCGCCCGGCCGCGCACCCGGTCGGCGGCGATCGCGAGTGAAGGACCCTGACGCCCTGGCTCGATCGGGATCGGCCTGCCACGGCTCGCGCGGCTCGGACGGCGCCGGCGACGAGCGCCCGGTCGGCCGCGCACCAGGCCGTCGTCGGGCCACCGGCCCGAGCAGCTGCTCGTAGGCGGCCTGGATCGCGAGGAACCGGGGCAGGGCCGTCTCGCCGGCGGCGTCCGGGTGGTTGGCTTTCGCCAGCCGACGATAGGCGCGCCGGACCTCGTCCGCCGTCGCCCCGGGCGCGAGCCCGAGCGTCCGCCACGGATCGACGTCGGGGGTCAGAGCAGCTCCCGCAGCGGGGCCAGCTCGAATTCGGCGATCGCCTCCGCGCCGACCCGACCGTGGGGGTCGAGGTCGACCGGCCGGTGGTAGCGGGCGAGGACGCGCAACGCCTGAGGGTCCAGGACGCCCGCCTGGGAGAGGACCTCCACCGTCGCCGCCCACGTCCCGCGCTCGTAGCCGTCCCCGTCCTCGACCTTGAGCGCGATCCCCGACGCCGTCGCCGGCGAGGCCGCAGCCCCCGGCAGGAGGGCGAGGCCACGGAGAGCCTCCATTCCGCCCTTGCTGACGACCCGGCCCGCGGCCGCCTTCATCAACGACGTGTCGAGCCGATCGCGCGTCCCGCCGACCATCTCGGGGTTGGCAAGCATCGCGTCGCGAACGAGGGTCAGCCCGGGCGCGAGCGACGAGCGCGCGTCGCGTGCGGACACGGCCGACGGGTCGGCCAACAGCGCGTAGGCGCGCGCGATCTCGCGGAGGGGGAAGGCGTACGTCGCGACCCCGCAGCCGTCGATCGCCGTCCGAAGCCGGCCGGGCGTCGTCCCGAATGCGCGGGCGATGACGGCGCGGTACGCGACCTGGGCCGGATGGTCGTCGAGCCAGTACCCGGTCGGGTCCCAATCCATGAGCCGAGAGAGCAGCAGGAACACCGAGTGCTGCCCGGAGCACATATGGCGGACCGGGCTGGCCTTCTCGCCGTCGCGTGCCAGGCGGGCTGCCGTCAGCGCATCGAGCGGCATCCCCTCGGCCCCGGTCGCGATCAGGGCCTGGCTGAGGTTCGCCCGCCGGTACATGCCCTGGATCGTCCGGACGTGGAGGTCCTCACCCGAATGCGAGCTGGCCATGATCGCCAGCTCGGCCGGCTCGAGATCGAACGCCTCGATCCCGCCCGCCTCGATCAGGGTGACGACGCCGAACGGCTTGACGCAGCTGCGGAGATTCGCGACGCGATCCGGGTCGCCGAGGCCGCGGATGAGGACGCCGTCGACGTCGACCTGGACGACGTCGCCCCGATGGACGCTCTCTTCGATCCCGCCACGGACCTGGCGCACGAGCACCGGTGCGGCTCGACGAGCCGTTGGACGGGTCGGTGACGTGCGGGCTCGGGGTCGAGCTGGGGCGGTGGTCACGGTCCCGCGAGGATAGCGCGGCGATGCGGCGATGCGGCCGAATCGTCGCGAACGACCCACCCGCGGGCACTCGGGACGAGCCATCGGCGGCGATTCAGCCGCGCGCGGACAGTACGGAGCGTCCAACAGCCCGTCAATTGAGTGGCCGACACTCCCCCCGGCAGAACCCTGCGGCGACGTCGCTTGCTACGATCCGTCCGCGCCCGATCCGCCACCCGGGAGGCCCGTCTTGTCGCTGCCAGCCACGCTCCCGTCGACGCTCCACGTGTCGACCCACCCCGCCGTCCAGCACAAGCTCGCCATCCTCCGCGACGAACGGACCGAGCCCAAGAAGTTCCGCGAGGTCGTTCGCGAGCTGTCGTGGCTGCTGGGCTACGAAGCACTCGCCGACGCCCGGATCCGGCCGCTGACGATCCGGACGCCGCTCGAGGAGGACCGGATCGGGCTCGTGCCGATCCTGCGGGCCGGTCTCGGCATGGTCGACGCGATGCTCGAGCTCATGCCGACCGCCGAGGTCTGGCACCTCGGGCTGTTCCGCGACGAGCGCACGCTCCGGCCGGTCGAGTACTACAACAAGCTGCCCGACTCGGCGTCGGTCGACCTGTGCCTGATCCTCGACCCGATGCTGGCGACCGGCGGCTCGGCGACCGCCGCGATCGAGGTCCTCAAGCGATGGGGCGCGGTCACCCCGGTCCGGATCAAGCTCGTCAACCTCATCGCCGCGCCGGAGGGCGTCGCGGCCGTCGCCGCGGCCCACCCCGACGTCGAGATCCACTGCGCCGCGCTCGACCGCCAGCTGAACGACAAGGGCTACATCATGCCGGGCCTCGGTGACGCCGGAGACCGGCAGTTCGGGACGGGGAAGGCGGGTTGATCGCCGTGCGGGGGAGGGCCGTCGCGGCCTGCGCCATCGCGGTGCTCATCGCCGCCTGCACGAACGCGACCACCGTTCCGTCCGCGCCTCCCGCCGGGAGCGCCTCGGCTCCGCCTGCAACCGCTTCGATCGCCCCGAGCGGGCCGTCCGCGACGCCGCGCGACCCGGCCACGGCGGCCGTCCAGGCCTTCGTCGCCTTCGCCTCGAACAAGAAGTCGTCATACCAGGCGACCTTCACGGGGGCGGACCGCCACACGACCGACATCCTGAAGATCACGAAGGGCCTGCTCCAGGTCGACGGTGCGGACGTGCTCGTCCGGGCGACGTTCACCTACCCGAACGGCGACCGCTACGTCGTCGAGCACCGCGACGTCGACGGCCGGGCCTGGATCCGGTTCGCGTCCGAGCCATGGGCGCGGTTGCGGGACTTCGTCGCGGCCGACTCGATGGCGGCGTTCCCGGCCGTCCGCGGCCCGAACGACGCCACGTACCTCGGGCCCAAGACGGTCGCCGGCAAGACGCTCTATCAGGTCCAGGTCCGCTCGGCGATCGTCAATCCGGTGATGATCCCGGCGTCGAACCTGACCGAGGTCGAGGTGACCTCGCCGAAGCTGGTCGTCCTCGTCGACACCCGGGGCCGGCCGGTCCGAGGGACGGCCGAGATCACGGGACGGGGCCGCGTCTCGGGTCAGCTCCAGGAGATCGTCATCGACCTCGAGGTGACGTTTACGAAGGTCGGCCAGCCGGTCTCCATCGCCGCGCCGTAGGCCGGGTCGGCGGGGTCCGTCAGTCCTGCGGGACGATGATCACGTACTTTCCGTACCACGCGGCGTCGTAGGTCGCGGTCGCGTCGGTCTCGAGATAGGTGTTGAGCCCGACCGTCGACGCGGTGTACCAGCGATGGCTGTAGCCGTACGGATCGCTGATCGCGACAGCGGTGACGATGAAGGGGCGCTTCGTCGGGTCGGCCGACGCCGACACACCGGTCATCACGACCGCGTGCCGACCATGCTGGACGAGGAACCCGACGGGCTTCCCGGTCGCCGCGAGCTGAACCGCCGCGCGCCGGAGCGCCGCCGACTTCGTGGGATACGCCTCCCAGCGGTAGATCGTCGGGTGCGCGGTGTACCGCGAGAAATAGGTGACCGCCCGCGACCAGCCGAGCGGGTCGGATCCCCGCTGGACGGCGTCGTTCAGCGCGTCCCGCGGCTGCTCGTAGCGCAGGATCGCCAGCTGGCTCAGGTTCAGGTCGTGGTGGGCGATCAGGTTGACCATGATCGCGGTCGACGCGGCGGTGCACGTCCGGCTGTCGACCTGGCGCTCGTAGGACCCGCTGAAGAACAGGTCGCGGGTGTAGCCCGTCGCCGCACCGGCGGACGGCGCGGCGACCGTCGCGAGCCACAGGGCGACGACGGGGCTGAGCAGGGCGAGGCGGCTTGGGCGGCGGCGGATCGCGTACATGCCCGACCGCCAGTCTAGTCGAGGCGGCAACCCGCGAAGCCGAACGGCCGGCCCGAGGAGGGCCGGCCGTCGTGGCGCGTGCTTGCGGATCGGAAGGACCCGCCGGGGTCCTTGCCTAGTTGCCGCCCGGCGTCACCTGGACCTCGCCGACCTTGTAGTCGGCGCCCTTGGTGTCGTCGGTGATGCCCTTCAGGGCCTCGGTGACGAGGTCCATCGTGGAGGCGTCGGGGCTCGGATCATTCTTGATGACGCCCGCGTTCTTGGCGATCTTGACCGTCTGGTCCCAGATCGCCTGATCGAGGACGCCGACGCCGTTCGGCGACGGCCAGACCAGGCCGTTGATCTGGTTCATCATCCACTTCTGGTGGCCGGCCCCGAGCTGGCTGCCGGCGTCGGTGGTGTACTGGACGCAGTCCGCCTGGTGGTCGCGGCAGTAGATCCAGCCCCTGAGCGAGGCGCGCAGGAAGCGGACCGCGACGTCCTTGTTCGTGCCCTGGTCGAGCCAGGCCTTCCGGGCGAAGACCGCGTCCTGCAGCATCGCAACGTGGTAGTCGTTCCAGTTGATGACGTTGAGGTCGTCCGGCGTGTAGAGCTGGCCGGTCTCGGGATTGGTCGTCTCGAGGACCTGGGCGTACTCGTTGTAGATCATCGCCTCACCGGCGCTGATCTCGTGAGCCAGGAACGCCTTCATGTCGAAGGCCTGGATCACCTTCTGGTACTGCTTCTTCGGGTCGCCGTTGGTCTCGAGGCCCGGCGTCAGGCCGCACGTCAGCAGGCCGGCCGTGACCTCGAACTCGTTGCCGAAGTCCCACACGCCGACCTTCTTGCCGGCGAGCGCGCAGGGATCGGTGATGTTCTCGGACTTCCATGTCACCGAGCGCGTCCCGGAGCGCTGGAAGACCTGGGCGATGTCGACCAGGTCGGAGCCGCTCTCTCGCGCCTCGAGGACCTTGGGCACCCAGCTGATCGTGAACTCCGGGCCGTCCTTCGCCGATCCGACCTGCTGCGGGACGACGTCCGGTCCGCCGGGCACCATCGTGACCGTCAGGTTCTCGGCCTTGTAGTAGCCCTGCTTGTCGGCAGCGAAGTAGCCGGCGAACTGGGCCTGCGGGGCCCATTGCAGCTGCAGGCGAACGGTCGCGGCCGAAGCCGGCGCGCTCGCGGGCGCTTGGGATTCCGTGCCGGTCGAGGCCGGCGGTGCAACCGAACCGGGTGCCCCCGACGCGGGCGCCGACGACGCACCCGGCGTACAGGCGGCGACGAGAACCGCGGCGATCGCGGCCAGCGCCGAACCGCGCTTCCTATCCATGGGCTCCTCCTACCGCGACGCTCGACCGCGGTCGAACGCCCTCCTCGGACGACGATGACGCGCCGTCGAAGGCGGAGGATACGACCTCACGAGCCCGGCGTCTCGCCTCGTCAGGCCCGGACCGACCGTCGTGAGGGGTCGTCAGGCCTCGGCCCGGAGCGTGGCGTGCCACGGGATGACGAACCGCTCGACGACGGCCACGACGAGGTAGAAGACGATCCCCGTCGCGGCCCCGAGCAGGATCGCTGCCCAGGTGATGTCGAATTTCAGGGCGCTCGCACTCTGGACGATCATCCGACCCAGGACGGTGGAGGCTCCGCCGAAGTATTCGGCGACGATCGCGCCGATGAGGCTGAGCGTGGTTGCCACCTTCATCGCGGTGAAGAAGTACGGCAGGGCGTTCGGGACGCGCAGCTTGCGCAAGATCGTCCAGTCGCTCGCGGCGTACGACCGCATGAGCTCAACGGCAGCCGGCTCGACGTCGACGAGGCCGCGGACGACGTTGGCCATGACCGGGAAGAACACCAGGATCGCGGCCATCAGGGCCTTGGACAACGGGTTGACCAGGCCGAACCAGTTGTTCAGCAGCGGGGCGAAGGCGATGATCGGGACCGCGTTCGCCGCGACGGCCAGCGGCAGGAGGATCCCCCGAGCGGTGACCCAGCGAACGGACGCGAAGGCGACCAGAAGTCCGACGGTCGTCCCGATGACGAGGCCGGTCAGCGCCTCCTGGAGCGTCGCGGTCGCGGATGGCAGCAACGCGAAGCGACCTTCCGCCCAGTTCGCCTGCAGCGCCGCGAGGATCGCGGTCGGCTTCGGAAGGACGAACGCCTGGAGGTTCAGCGCGCCGACGACGACCTCCCAGAGCACGATCCCGCCGACGAAGACGATCGCGGCCGGGAGGTACCAGGCCAGCGATCGCGTTCCGCGCAGCCCCCGGACCGCAGGCCGGCTTCCGCGGGAGGTCGGGGCGATCGCCGGACCGATCGTCGTCACCCGACCGCGCCTTCGGCGATCGTCCGCTCGATCGAGGCGTCTGATCCCGGGCCGACCGTGCCCCGGTCGTCGAGCTCGGCGCCGCCGGCCCGGAGCGCCTCGCGGACGGCCGTGACGAGCTCGAAGTAGCGGCGCGACTCGCGCGTCTCGTCGGTCCGCGGCCGCGGCAGGTCGATGTCGACGATCGTCGTGATCCGGCCGGGCCGGGCGCTCATCACCACGACGCGCGAGGAGAGGAAGACCGCCTCGGGGATCGAATGGGTCACGAACAGGATCGTCGTCCCGGTCCGTTCCCAGATCCGGAGGACCTCGCCGTTCATCCGCTCGCGGGTCATCTCGTCGAGCGCACCGAACGGCTCGTCCATCAGCAGGATCGACGGCTCGAAGGCGAGCGCGCGGGCGATCGCGACCCGCTGCTGCATCCCGCCGGAGAGCTGGAACGGGTGGTGCTTGACGAATTCGCCGAGCTCGACGAGGTCGAGCATCTCGCGCGCCCGCGACGCGCGGCGGGCGGCGTCCCAGCCGAGGATCTCGAGGGGGAGCTTGACGTTGTCCTCGACCGTCCGCCAATCGAACAGGACCGGGGCCTGGAAGACCATCCCGTAGTCGCGGTCGCGACGGGCCTGCTCGGCCGTCTTGCCGTTGACGGTGACGGTGCCGGTGGACGGTGACGTCAGGTCGCCGACGATCCGGAGCAGGGTCGATTTGCCGCAACCCGATGGGCCGATGAGGGAGACGAACTCGCCCCGGGCGATGTCGAGGTCGATGGCTTCGAGCGCCTTCGTCACCGCCCGGTCGCCCCGCCGGAAGGTCTTGTCGACGCCGCTCACCCGGACGACGGGACCCGTCTGCTGAGCCGCTCGCGGACTCGGATCGGTCATGTCCGGTCGGTCTCCTCGTCGCTCAGGCTTCGGCGGGTCGGCGGCCGCGCAGGGCGAGCCGCTCGATCGCGACCACGAGCCCGTAGAACGCGATCCCGAGCAGCCCCGAGGCGATGATCGCCGCCCACAGCTTCTCAGGGCCGGTGATGTAGTACTGGTTGTAGGTGATGATCACGCGGCCGAGGCCGTTGGCGATTCCGCCCGGCCCCTCGCCGATGATCGCCCCGACGACGCTCGCGGTCGCCGCGATCTTGAGCGCGGTGAAGAGGTAGGGCAGCGAGGCGGGCAGCCTCAGCCGGCGATAGATCGTGGTCCGGGTCGCCGCGTAGGACCGCATCAGCTCCAGCGCCCGCGGATCGAACGAGCGCAGGCCACGGATCATCGCGATCGTCACCGGGAAGAACGTCAGGTAGGTCGCGATCACCACGACCGACATGACGTTCGCGCCGAAGGCGAACACGATCAGCGGGGCGAGGGCGATGATCGGGACGGTCTGGCTCGCGACGACGTACGGCACGAGGGCCCGCTCGAGCAGGCGCGAGTGGACGAAGAGCGTCGCCAGGACGAGGCCGATCAGCGCCCCGATGACGAACCCGATCGCAGCCTCTCGCCATGTGTAGACGGCGGCGTCGAAGAGGAACTGGGCGACGCTCCGGTCCGCGCCCCGCTGGAACGGCTCGCCGAAGGTCAGCAGGATGTTCCAGACGTGCGGCAGGTTCAAATCATTGGCGAAGGCCCACCGGAACGGCGGGTTCCAGAGGATCGGCGAGCCGGGCTGGGCGAGCGGCGCTCGCCACGGTGTCCCGCCGAGGAACTTGACGCCCTCCCACACCAGGACCATGACGAGGGCGACGGCGAGGCCGACCAGCAGCCCCCGTCCGCGCCGCCCGACGGCCGCCGGCGATGTCGCGGTGAGCCCGCCGCGGGTCGCCGTCGCGGTCGCCATCGGCTAGCTCGTCACCGCCTGATCGGCGATGTCGAGGGCCCGATCGATGATGTCGAAACCCTCCCCGATCTGCTCCTCGGTGATGCACAGCGGCGGGTTGGTATGGATCATGTGGTTCGCGACGAACGTGTAGAGGCCGTTCTCGCGGAAGAACTTCCCGATCGCCTTCATCTCGTCGCTCGTGCCGTTGAACGACGCCATCGGGGTGAACGGCTCGCGGGACCGGACGATCTCCAGCACGCCGAACAGGCCGAGACCACGGTACGCACCGACGCTGGGGTGCTTGTCGTACAGGCGCCGCTGCCAGTCGCGCATGACCGGGCCCATCCGGGCCGCATGCCCGATGAGCCCGTCCTCCTCGTAGACCTGGATCGTCGCGAGGGCCGCCGCGAGCGACACCGGATGGGACGAGTAGGTGAGCCCGCCGCTGTAGTACATGGTCTCGAACTTGTCGGCGATCTTCCGTCGCATCGCGACGGCGCCAAGCGGCAGGTACGACGACGTCAGGCCCTTGGCCATCGTCATGAGGTCCGGGACGACGTCCCAGTGGTCGACGCCGAACCAACGACCGGTCCGGCCGAAGCCGGCCATCACCTCGTCGGCGACCATCAGGATCTCGTACCGATCGCACAGCTCGCGGACACCCTGGATGTAACCGTCGGGCGGGACGAGGATGCCGTTCGTGCCCACGATCGTCTCGAGGAAGATCGCCGCGATCGTGTGCGGGCCCTCGTAGCGGATGACGTCCTCGAGGCCGCGCAGGCTCTCCTCGACCGGGCGCGGCTCCTTCTCGCCCCAGCGATGGGTGTCCGGGTAGCGGACGACGCCGACGAGGCCGGGCTCGTTCGGCCAGCGGCGGGGATCGCCGGTCAGGGTCATCGCTCCGAACGTCGCCCCGTGATAGGTCCGGTACCGGGCGAGAACCTTGTGTCGACCGGTGTAGTGGCGGGCGAGCTTGATCGCGTTCTCGATCGCCTCCGCGCCGCCCAGCGTGAAGAACACCTTGTCCATGTCGCCGGGCAGGATCTCGGCCAGCTTCGCCCCGAGCCTGGCCCGGATCTCGGTCGCGAACGCCGGCTGGACGTACTGGAGCCTGGTCGCCTGGGCGACGATCGCGTCGATGACCCGGCGATCGCCGTGGCCGATGTTCACCGACATCAGCTGGCTGTTGAAGTCGAGGATGCGCTGTCCCTCGGGCGTGTAGAGATAGACGCCCTCGGCGCGGTCGATGGCGATCGGATCGACGGCGCCCTGGATCGACCAGGAGAAGAACGTGTGGGCGCGGCTGAGGGCGACGATCTCGGCGCTCGACATCGTGCTCGCGGATTCGACGGCCATGACGAGGGCTCCCGCTCGGTGGAGACGAATGGCCCCGATTGTCGCAGATGCCGAAACCTCGTCCGGGCGGCGTTCCCGGGCTCGGCGGCGGCTACCATTCCGCCGCTGTGACAGCCCCATCCCTGTGGCAACACGCCGACTTCCTGAAGCTGTGGGCGGGCCAGACGGTCTCCGAGCTCGGCTCCGTGGTGACCCGCACGGCCGTGCCCCTGGTCGCGTTGCTCGTCCTGGGCGCAGGACCCCTCCAGATGGCGCTCCTCGTCGTCGCCGGCAGCCTGGCCGTCCTGCTCGTCGGGTTCCTCGCCGGGGCCTGGGTCGACCGTCTACGACGGCGGCCGCTCCTGATCGGCTCGGACGCGGTCCGCGCGTTCGTCCTGTTCTCGATCCCGCTCGCCTATGCGGCAGGCGTGCTCCGGATGGAGCAGCTCTACATCGCGACGTTCGTCGAGGGCTGCCTTGGTGCGCTGTTCAACGCGGCGTACCCCGCGTACGTCCCGTCGCTGATCGGCGTCGATCGTGTCGTCGAGGGGAACAGCAAGCTCGCCACGAGCTCGTCGATCGCCGAGATCGGCGGCCCCGGCCTCGCCGGCGGCCTGGTCCAGCTCGTCAGTGCGCCGTTCGCCATCCTCGTCGATGCGGTGTCCTTCGTCGTCTCGGCCGTCTCCCTGCTCCTGATCCGCGCCCCGGAGCCGCCTCGTCCCGTCCGCGAGGCGGCCACGCCGATCCGGCTCGAGATCGTCGAGGGACTCCAGCTCGTCCGCGGCCACCGGGTGCTGTTCCCGATCGTCCTGCGCTCGGTCGTCGCCCACGTCGCCGGTTCGTTCTACGGCGTCCTGTACACGATCTATCTCATCCAGGACCTCCATCTCACGCCCTTCCTGCTCGGTATCGTGGTCTCGGCGGGCGGCGTCGGCTCGCTGGTCGGCTCGTTCTTCGCGTCGCGCGTCATCCGGCGGCTCGGGCTGGGGCCGGCGCTCATCTGGAGCGCGACCGGGGCGGCGATCCTCGGCGTCCTGACGCCGCTGGCCCAGGGACCGCTCCTGCTGGCGACGGCGATGGTGTTTGTGCCGCAGCTCGTCGGCGACGGCCTCCAGACGATCGAGGGCATCGCCGAGCTCTCGCTGATCCAGGGCCTCAGCCCCGACCGGATCCTCGGTCGGGTCAACGCGACGCTCGAGGTCTTCTCGCACGGGATCGCCTATCCGATCGGGGCCCTCACGGCGGCCGCGGTCGCCGGCGTGATCGGGGTCCGCGGCGGCATCGCCCTCGGCTGGGCCGGCATGGCAATCTCGATCCTGGCCCTCGTGCTGTCGCCGCTTCCGCGGATCCGCGAGGCGTCGGACGACGCGGCCCTTGCGGGGTGAGCGCTTCCGCGGCGCACGACCCTGACGGTCGCCGGCTCTCCGCCCGGCGAGGGCGGTGTACGCTCAGCACCTCCGTATGAACCTGCGCCCGTGTGGCGCCGCTGAACCGACCGTCAGGTGAGGAAGGCCCGATGCCGAGGATCGTCCGAGGGGCACTGCTCCAGGCCAGCTGGACCGGCGACAAGGAGTCGATGATCCAGAAGCACGAGAAGGCGGCCCACGACGCCGCGAAGCAGGGCGCCCAGGTGATGCTCTTCCAGGAGCTCTTCTACGGACCCTACTTCTGCCAGGTCCAGGACCCGCAGTACTACAGCTACACCGAGCTGATCCCCGACGGCCCGACGACGAAGCGCATGCAGGATCTGGCCAGGCAGACCGGCATGGTCCTGGTCGTGCCGATGTACGAGGAGGACGACAAGGCGTCGGGGATCTACTACAACACCGCCGCCGTGATCGACGCCGACGGGGCCTATCTCGGCAAGTACCGCAAGACCCACATCCCCCACGTCAAGGGCTTCTGGGAGAAGTTCTACTTCCGGCCGGGGAACCTCGGCTACCCCGTGTTCCAGACGGCGGTCGGCAAGGTCGGCGTCTACATCTGCTACGACCGCCACTTCCCGGAGGGGGCCCGGGCCCTGGGGCTGAACGGCGCGGAGATGGTCTTCATCCCGTCGGCGACGTCGCGCGGACTGTCGGAGTACCTGTGGCGGATCGAGCAGGTGTCGCACGCCGTCGCCAACGGCTACTTCGTCGGGACGATCAACCGGGTCGGGATCGAGAAGGACATCGGCGACGACGACTTCTACGGCCAGAGCTACTTCGTCGATCCGCGCGGCCAGTTCATCGGCGACGTGGGCTCGGCACATGACGAGGAGCTGCTCGTTCGCGACATGGACCTCGACAAGATCACCGAGGTCCGCCAGACGTGGCAGTTCTACCGGGATCGCCGGCCCGACGCGTACGACGACCTGGTGAGGCCCTAGTCAGAGCGGGGACGCGGAGCACGGGACGATGGACTTCGGGTTCACCCTCAAGCCGGAGAGCACCCTCGAGCGAACGGTCGCGCTGACCCGTCAGGCCGAGGCGGCCGGGTTCATCGCCGGCTGGCTGTTCGACTCGCACGTCCTCTGGCGGGATCCGTATCCCCTCCTGACGCTGATGGCCCAGGCGACCGAGCGAATGCGCCTCGGGACCTGCGTCACGAACCCAGGCACCCGCGAGCCGAGCGTGACGGCGTCGGTCCTGGCGACGCTCGACGAGCTGAGCAACGGCCGGATGGACCTCGGCATCGGCCGCGGCGATTCGGCCCGTCGGGTTCTCGGCAAACCTCCGACGACGATGGCCACGCTCGAGGAGGCGATCCGGGTCATCCGCGCCCTGGTCGGGGGCGAGCATATCGAGTACGAGGGCACGGACCTCCACTTCCCGTGGACGAAGGGCTGGGACCTCCCGGTCTGGGTCGCCGGCTATGGCCCGATGGCCCTGGCGATGACCGGTCGCGTCGCCGACGGGGTGATCCTCCAGCTCGCCGACCCGGATCTCATCGCCTGGTTCGTCGGCCAGGTCCGCGAGGCGGAGGCCGCAGCGGGTCGGCCGGCCGGCTCGGTCAGGGTCCAGGCGGCAGCACCGGCCCACGTGGGCGACCTCGCGGATTGCCGCGAGCGGACCCGCTGGTTCCCGGCCCTCGTCAGCAACCACGTCGTCGACCTCGTGAACAAGTACCCGCGGGAGCAGCTGCCCGAGTCGTTGACCGGCTACATCCGGGATCGCGAGGGCTACGACTACCTCCATCACGCCGAGGTCGGATCGTCCAATGCCCGGTTCGTCGCCGACGACGTCACCGACCGCTTCTGTGTCCTGGGCTCGATCCCCGATCACGTGGCCAAGCTGCGCCGCCTCGCCGACGTGGGGGTCGACCAGTTCAACATCTACCTGATGAACGGCGACGAGGAGGGCGTCCTCGAGGTCTACGGCCGCGAGATCATCCCGGCGATCGGGGCGACCGCCGCCGCCTGACCGACGCGCGCCGCGAGCCGGAGCTGTGCTGAAATCTGGGCGCGCGCCCATCTTCGGTGTCGCGTCGCACCGTGATTTCGGGCGACGAAGCCGGGCCGGTGCGGTCGCAGGCGGTTCGGGGCGGTCGATAGGCCGCCCGTCATCCTCGACAACGGGACCGTCGCCGGGCCGACACTGCGCCACCAGCGCGCAGCTGTCACCGGAGGGACGCGCCGTGCACCGACGTGCGGGGGTCTTCGTCGTCGCGCTTGTCGTCGCGCTCTTCAGCGGCGCCTCGGCCGCCGTCGCGGCCACGACCGTCAACCTCGACCAGTGGGCCAGCTCCGACCTCGCCTGGCAGAACGGCAACCTGAACGGGAACAACTCCCGCTACCCCGAGGGCGGCATCGTCCCGTTCCGGCTCGCGCTGGAGGGGCTCGCCGTCGGGAGCCACACGATCCACATCAACTACGACTTCACGGCGAGCGGCCACAAGGCCTACGACTTCCTCGCGACCTGGAACGTCACCAACGCCAGTGGCAAGGCCTGCATCCCCTCCGGCGGGGCGATCTCGTCGATGTGCCCCGGCCTGCCGCTCGCCTCGTCGGCGGCGTTCCCGAGTGACGGCGCCGCAATGGACGGCCTGACGGTCCACGGGGCCGAGCAGTATTCGGCGGCACCACGACGCCTGACCATCTGGGGCGGGACCATCCAGTCGATCTCACCACCGGCCCACAGTGGCTCGCCGAGCGGCAACAGCACGGCCGACATGGTCGTCCACTTCAGGGCGACCTCGCCGGCGGTCCTCCTCGCGTGGGGCGGCCACCTGGCGCAGTCGGCGTACTGGAACCGCTCGATCGGCGGGCCGAGCGACGGCGCGGCCATGGTCTCGGGCGCTCCGTGGCACATGCGGACGCTCCAACTGGACGGGACCGGCAACAAGAACCAGGACCGATCGATCCAGCCGAGCGCGATCGTCGGCGAGCTCCCGCCGTTCGCCCTCGCCCCGCCGACGCCCGCGCCGCCAGCGTCACCGGGTGGCACGACGCCGACGTCGCCCGGTGGCACGACGCCGAACGGTCCGGGCCCGCGACCCCACGTGACCGTGCCGCCGACGTCCGCGGTCGAGGTGCTGGCCACGGATCCGGCCGGCGCGGAGACGGTCGTCAACGGGCTCGTCCTCGTCGCGACCGCGGGCCTCGTCTCGCTCCTGCCGGCCCTGCGCCGCCGTCGTCGACCCTGATCGGGGCGGTGCGCCGGCGCACCGCGACGTGCGCGCGATGATGCGGTCAGGTGCGGTCCGTGAAGGTCCCTGGTCGGAACGGGGGACTTCCCAGAGCGCCGTCACAGGCCGACGATCCGGGCGACCCCATGCGCTACTCGGAGGACCGGCGATGCCCCGTATCCATGCCGCCGACCATCACGATCCGTTCTGGGACATGGACGGAAAGGGCGCCCGTCGGACGCGGCTCCGCCGGAAGTTCGTGCGGACCGCCGTCTACCTCGTCGCCCTGATGACGCTCGGTGTCGGCGTGACCCGGCTGCCGGCCGTGGATCCGCAGTTCCTCATCGCCGGCGATGGCCGGCCGATCCTCGCCGCGGCGCTGATGACGCTCCTGGCGGCAAGCATCCTCATCGGCCTGTCCTGGATGAGGCGCGCGCCGCACTGATCCCGACGTCGCCGGGCTATCCTCGCAGCGTCGACTGCGAGGAGGAGGCCCGATGCGCACGCTCATCTCGAACGGCACGATCGTCACCGCGGAGGGCTCGTCGACCGCTGACGTCCTGATCGACGGGGAGCGGATCGCCCAGATCGGGAGCGGCCTCGCCGCAGCGGGCGTCACCGCCGACGAGACGATCGACGCGACCGGTCGCTGGCTCATTCCCGGCGCGATCGACGTCCACACCCACATGGAGCTGCCGTTCGGCGGCACCTTCGCCAAGGACACGTTCGAGTCCGGAACTCGCGCAGCGGCCTTTGGCGGGACGACGACCATCGTCGACTTCGCCGTCCAGTCACGGGGCAAGTCACTCCGCGAGGGTCTCGACGCCTGGCACGCCAAGGCCGAAGGCAACGCCGTCGCGGACTACGGCTTCCACATGATCATGAGCGACGTCAACGACGACACCCTCGCCGAGATGGACGGCCTGGTCGCCGAGGGCGTGCCGGACTTCAAGCTCTTCACCGCGTATCCGGGCGTCTTCTACAGCGACGACGGGGCGATCTTCCGGGCGATGCAGCGGACGGCGAAGAACGGCGGGCTGATCATGATGCACGCCGAGAACGGGATGGCCATCGACGTCGTCGCCGCCGACGAGGTTGCGGCCGGCCACACGGACCCCTACTACCACGGCGTCGCTCGCTACCCGATCTTCGAGGGCGAGGCGACGAACCGGGTGATCCGGCTGGCCGAGGCGGCCGGGGTCCCCGTCTACATCGTCCACCTCTCGGCGCGCGACGCGCTGAACGCCGTCCGGGACGCGCGCGATCACGGGTCGATGGCCTTCGCCGAGACCTGCCCGCAATACCTCTTCCTGTCGATCGAGGACATGAAGGGCGGCTTCAACGGCGCGAAGTTCGTCTGCTCGCCGCCGCTCCGTCCGGCGGACCACCAGGCCGAGCTGTGGCAGGGCCTCGTCAAGGACGATCTCCAGCTCGTCTCGACCGACCACTGCCCGTTCGACTTCGAAGGCCAGAAGGACCTCGGCAAGGGCGACTTCCGGAAGGTCCCGAACGGCCTCCCCGGTGTCGAAGACCGCGTCGACCTGCTCTACGACGGCGGCGTCGTCGCGGGGCGGATCACCCGCGAGCGGTGGGTCGAGATCATCGCCACGGCGCCGGCGAAGCTCTTCGGCATGTTCCCCCGGAAGGGAACCATTGCCGTGGGCTCCGACGCGGATCTCGTGGTCTATGACCCGACCGCGACGAGGACGATCAGCGCGAAGACCCATCACATGGACGTCGACTACTCGTGCTATGAGGGCCGCCAGGTTCGCGGCCGGTCAGACGTCGTCCTGTCGCGCGGCAGCGTGATCGTTCGTGACGGCGAGTTCACCGGGAAGAAGGGCCACGGGCAGTTCCTGAAGCGGGCCGCCGCGGACCACGCCCGGATCAGCTGACCGAGAGCGCCGCCTGCCACTCCCGGCGATCCGGGCTAGACTCGCCGGAACCCCAAAGCCCCCACCCGCGAGGACCAATGCCCGACGGTCTGCTCCTGCTCGCCTTCGCCCTGACCCTCATGGCGAATGCGGTCCTGATCGCCGTCGCGATCCGGGCGATGCGCCCGGGCGGCCCATTCGCCGACGAGTCGGCGCCGGGGAGGCGCCAGGTCGCCCGGCCCGATCCGGCGCGGATGACCGCCGACGCGGAGCCTTCGCCAAAGCCGCCGGACGAGGCGTCGGCCGAATCGAAGCCCCCGCTGGTCGAACCGGCGAAGCCGAGAAGGCGGACGGCTACACCCACCGATTCGACGAGGCCGCCCCGGCGGAATCCGAAGGCGAACACGTCGCCGGGAGCGGAGGCCACCACGGTCCGCGGGTCCGGGCGACGCCGGCGCTTCTCGCTGCCCCCGCTCGACGACGACCGCGACAAAGTCAATCGATCGATCGAGAGCTTCCTGTCCGGCGGCGACTCGGGTGGCGAGTCCGCCGGGGAGCCGGGAACGGACTCCGGCTCGGACCCGGCGGCAGACCCGGCCTCGTCGTCCACAGCTCATGACATCGACACGCCACCGACGACCGTCGCGCTCGTCGAGGTGACGGGAGCGGGCTGGGTCGAGTCGCCGCCAGACGGACCCGATGGCTCCGCGGTCGGGCCCGGCGTCGCGGCCGTCGAGCGCGCGTTGCGTGGCGCGGCGCGGGCGACCGATCGAGTCGAGGGTCTGGGATCGGGCCGCTTCCGGGTGGTCCTCGCGGCGACCGGCGAGCTCGCCGCCCGGACGTACCTCCGCCGGGTCCGCGCGACGACGGAGCCGCTGCTCGACGACCTCGATCCGCCGCGACGGCTCGCGGTCGCGACCGCGACGGTCCTCGACGAGCCTGTCATCCGTGCCGGCGAGATCGCCGAACGGCGCCTTGCCGCCTTCCTCGAGGCCAGCCGGATGCACGATCGGGACGTCGGCATCGAGCCGAGGGCCGCCGGCCACTGACCGGCTCCACGGTCAGGCGGACGCGCGATCGACCGCGGCGGGACGGCCGTCGACGCGGTCGCGGGCACCTCGAGAGCGGATCGCGACGACGAGGGCGAGGAGGAGCGCGGCGGCGATAACGGCGACGTCGATCGCCTGCTCGGCCCGCAAGGGTCCGACGACCACCGGATCTCGCCAGGTCGACGCGACGACGAGGCGGACGACGCCCCACGCCGCCAGGGCCGCGAAGAACGCTCGTCCGTCGGGCCGACGCATGGCCGGCCTCGCCAGCGCGACGAGCAGCCCGAGGAGCAGGGCGAACGACGCGATCCCCTCGAGCGCCTGTGACGGGATCGATGGCAGATCCGGACCGAGCGATCCCCACGGGCCGGGCCCGACGTACGCGGTGGCGAGCTGCCCGGACGTGGGTTGACCCTGACCCGAGCCCCCGAGGACCATTGCCAGCTTCCCGATCGACACGACCAGCAGCAGCGGCGCCGCGGCGGCATGGAGCCAGCGGCCGGGCCGCCCGTCCAGGAGCGCCCCGACGAGGGACCCGGCGACGGCGCCGCCGACCACGCCGAGCGTGAGCTCGAGGCTGCCGACGCCCGGATCGATGATCCGGCCCGGGTCGGCCCCGAAGAAGTCCGGATGGAGCAGGACGTATCCGATGCGGCCGCCGACGACTGCCCCGGGCACGATCCCGAGGACGACGAAGAGGAGGTCGTCCGGGCGCCGACCGACCGACCGAGCGGTCGCCCCGAACGCGACGAGGGCGACGAAGATCGCGGCCGCGATCCCGACGGTCTCCCAGCGGACCGCGCCGTCACCGAGTCGGAGCAATGGGTCGAAGTCGAACGCGATGACGGCGGTCGGCACGATGGTCGCCAGTGTAGCGGCGCGGTTGTCGCGGAAGCGTTCAGTCGATCCCTGTCGGCTGGCCGACAGGCGGGCTGTCGTCATCGCGCTCACCGACGCGTCGCGCGCGCGACGACGATCTGGACCTCGGCGGTGTCCGTGGGGGGAACACGGGCCGAAAAGGACGGACGAGGGGTTGCCCGTCCTGGGGGTGAAAGCGTCGCCAGGCCCTGGGGGGACTGACGATCGCGTGGCGGCAGCGCCCGGCTCCTGGGGGGACCTCGGGCCGGGCGCTGGTCGCCGTCGGAGGGGAACATGGAGATGACGGCCTCGTTGAGGATCGGCCTTCTCGGCCGGCTCGACCTGCGCGCCGGCCGCGTCCCGGTCCGCATCGGCGGACGCCATGCCCAGGCCTTGTTCGGGCTTCTCGCCCTGCACCCGCGTCTCCGGCTGCGCGACACGATCGCTGCCGAGCTGTGGCCGGACGCCGACGGACCGTGCGCCGGAGCGCTGCGCCAGGCCCTGTGGCTCGTCCGCTCGAGCTTCGCCGCGACGGGTCTCGTGGCCGACGATTGGCTGGAGGCCGACCAGGACGGGCTCGGCCTGCGCCGCGACGTCAGGATCGAGCTCGACACAGATCGCTTCGAGCGGCTGGCGCTGCGCAGCGCGGACGACGATCCCGAGCGCGCGATCGCGATGTATCCGGGGGACCTCCTCGAGGGCCTTGGGCACGAATGCTTCGCCGCCGAGCGGGAGCGCCTCAGCGACCTGTACGAGGACCTGCTGGCGCGCGTGGCCGAGGCGCGGCTTGCCCGCGGCGACGTCGCCGGTGCTCGCCGGGCGGCGACCGAGCTGCTGGCGCGCGATCCGTTGCGGGAAGAGGCCCACGCCGTGCTGATCGCGGTCTACGGCCGATCCGGCAGCCGCTCCCAGGTCGTCCGCCAGTACCGCCGGTTGTGCTCGATCCTGCGGATGGAGCTCGCCGTGGCGCCGTTGCCGGAAACCGATGCGGCCTATCGGGCGGCGATCACCCGGGCCACCGTCCGCTCGCTCGAGCGCGTCGCCGACCTCGGCTACGAGCGACCGGCCTTCGCACCCATCCTCGTGTCCAGCGCCTAGCGAGGCGGTGGCGCCGCACGGTCTTCCTCTCCTCCCGGTCGTGCGGCCCAGAACCGAACGGCCCCGGGCTTGCCGGGGCCGTTCGACGTTCCGGCCTCGGGCCGCCTCAACCGAGCTTGTCGACCAGCTCCCTGACGGCCGCCGCGGACCGGTCGAACGCGGCCTGCTCGTCGGCGGTCAGCTCGATCTCCAGGACGCGCTCCAGCCCACGTCGGCCGAGGATGGCGGGCACGCCGACGAACAGGTCGCGGGTGTGGAACTCGCCCTGGAGGTACACCGCGCAAGGCAGGACGCGCTTCCGATCGCGGAGGATCGCGTCGACCATCTCGAACGCCGAGGCGGCCGGCGCGTAGAACGCGGATCCGGTCTTCAGGAGGGCCACGACCTCGGCGCCGCCGTTCGCCGTTCGCTCCTCGAGGGCGCGGACGCGGTCGCTTGACAGCAGCTCCGTGATCGGGATGCCGGAAACGGTCGAGTAGCGCGACAGCGGGACCATCGTGTCGCCGTGGCCGCCGAGGACGAACGCATTGGTGTCCTCGACGCTGACCCCGAGCTCCTCGGCGATGAACGTCCGGAAACGGGCCGAGTCGAGGACGCCGGCCATCCCCAGCACCCGCTCGCGGGGGAAGCCCGACGCCTGGAGCGCGACGTGGCACATCGCGTCGAGCGGGTTCGTGACGACGATCAGGACCGCATCCGGGGAGTGTTGTGCGGCGGCGAGGACGACCGAGCGGACGATCCCCGCGTTCTTGGCGAGGAGATCGTCCCGGCTCATCCCGGGCTGGCGGGCAAGGCCCGACGTCACGACGACGACGTCGGATCCGGCGGTCTCGGCGTAGTCGTTCGTGCCGATGACCCGGCTGTCGTGGCCGACGACCGGTGCTGCCTCGGCCAGATCGAGGCCCTTGCCCTGCGGCAGTCCCTCGACGATGTCGACGAGGACGACGTCGGCGAGTCCGGCCTCCGCGATGCGCTGGGCAGTCGTCGCGCCGACGTTGCCGGCACCGATGACGGTGACCTTGTTCCTGGCCATGGGCGTGACTGGACCTCGTGATCGGGCATTGGGTCGAAGGGTTCCATTCTGACATTCGTCGCGCCCCGGCCTCGACGCGCGGCCATATCGTCGAGTCGGACTGGACGCCGATCATCGGCGCATGAGCGCGTCGGTCTCCACCCTGGGCAGCTGAATGGTCGCGATCGTCATCGCGCCCGGCGTCCTTCTGCGGCCGAACCCGTCCTGACGCTCCGTCAGCCCTCGCCTGGCGGGGACTCGACCAACCGCGCCGCATCGGCGCTGGCGCGAGGCCCGGCGGTTCGAACCGCCTCCGGGACCCCGTCCGCGTACGTCACGAAGTTCTCTGCGAACATCCGCGACAGCGCGGCCGCCTGTCGGTCGTAGGCCTCGCCGTCGGCCCAGGTCGCGCGTGGCCGGAGGACCTCCGACGGGACGTCGGGGCAGGCGGTCGGGACGGCGACCCCGAAGATCGGGTCGACCTCGGTCCGGACGTCGTCGAGGGCGCCGGAGAGCGCGGCGCGGACCATTGAACGGGTGTGGTTGATGTTCATGCGTTCGCCGGTTCCGTACGGCCCGCCGGTCCAACCCGTGTTCACGAGCCAGGCTCGGACGCCGTACTGGTGAAGGCGGTCGGCGAGCATCGCGGCGTATTCGCCGGGATGGCGCGGCATGAATGGGGCGCCGAAGCAGGCCGAGAACGTCGCCTGCGGCTCCTTCACCCCGACTTCGGTGCCGGCCAGCTTCGCGGTGTAGCCGCTGATGAAGTGGTACTGGGCCTGATCGGAGGTGAGCCGGCTGATCGGCGGCAGGACGCCGAACGCGTCGGCCGTCAGGAGGACGACGTTCGTCGGCTGGCCGGCCATGCCGGTCGGGTCGGCATTGCCGATGAAGTCGAGCGGGTAGGCGCCGCGGGTGTTCTCGGTGAACCGCTCCGAGTCGAGGTCCAGCTCGCGCGTCTTCGGGTCGAGGTCGACGTTCTCGAGGATCGTCCCGAACCGGCGGGTGGTCTGGAAGATGTCCGGCTCGTACATCGGCGACAGCCGGATCGTCTTGGCGTAGCAGCCGCCCTCGAAGTTGAAGACGCCGTCATCGCCCCAGCCGTGCTCGTCGTCGCCGACGAGGCTTCGGAGCGGGTCGGCCGACAGGGTCGTCTTGCCGGTCCCGCTCAGGCCGAAGAACACCACGGTGTCGCCGGCGCCCCCGACGTTGGCGGCGCTGTGCATCGGCAGGACGCCCTCGTCGGGCATCAGGTAGTTCATCACGGTGAACGCCGACTTCTTGATCTCGCCGGCGTACTCGGTCCCGACGATCAGGATCTCCATCCGGGCGAGGTTCAGGAGGATCGCCGTGCCCGTCCGGGTGCCCTCCGTCTCCGGGTCGGCCTGGAATGACGGGACGTCGATGATCGTGAAGTTGGGGGCGAAGTCGGCCAGCTCGGCGGGCGAGGGGCGGCGGAACAGGTTCTGGGCGAAGATGCTGGCCCAGGCGGTCTCGGTGTAGACGCGGAGGCTCCGGCGATGCGCCGGATGGGCGCCGATGAAGCAGTCCTGGGCGTAGACCGGGCGGGTCGCGAGATAGTCCATGAGCCGCGAGCGGAGCCGGTCGTAGTGCTCGAGGGCGATCGGCCGGTTGACCTCGCCCCACCAGATCTTCCGGGCGGACGTCGGCTCCTTGACGATGAACTTGTCCTGCGGCGAGCGTCCGGTGTGCTTGCCGGTCCGGACGACGAGCGGACCCTCGGCCGCGATCAGGCCCTCCCCGGCGCGGACGGCATCCTCGTACAGCTCGGCGGTCGAGCGGTTGGTCCGGACGATGCGGCCGACTCCGTCTCTCGGAGTGAGCGGGTCGGCCCGGCCAGTGCCGGAGGTGGTGGGACGGGTCGTGGACTGCGTCATCGGCTCGGACTCCTGCGCGTGGGCGATCGCACCCGATCGACCGGCCGCGCGTAGCTCGTTCGCTCGCGGCGGCCCGGAGGCGGCGCGAGCGCCCGAGGAAGTCGGCTTCCGCAGTCGCGTTTCGACAGATGCTACTGCAACCCGAGCGCAACCTGTCCGCAACCCAGAACTCCTAGGCATCACAGCCGAGTGTCAGGTCCGGTCGAGCGCCCCCCGGAGGTCCGCGATCAGGTCGTCGACGTTCTCGATGCCGACCGACAGCCGGACGACGGCCGGATCGACCTCGAGGGTCGAGCCCGCGACCGAGGCATGGGTCATCGTCGCCGGGACCTCGACGAGCGACTCCACGCCGCCGAGCGACTCGGCCAGCGTGAAGAGGCGGGTCGCCTCGGCGATCGAGACGGCCCGCTGCTCGGCGGACCGACCGCCGGCGGCCTTCGGAATGAACGACACCATCCCGCCGCCCGCCCGCATCTGGCGACCCTCGCCCACGAGACCGGCGCCCGGATGCGCATGCGGCCCGTCGGCCAGGCCCGGATAGAAGACGCGCTCGATGTCGTCGCGCCCCGCGAGGAATCGCGCAACCGCCGTCGCGTTCGCGACGTGCCGCTCGACGCGGAGATGGAGCGTCCGCAAGCCGCGCAGGACGAGGAAGCAATCGAGCGGCCCCGGCACCCCGCCCATCGCGTTCTGGAGGAAGCGCAGGCGTTCGGCGATCGCGTCGTCGCCCGTCACAGCGATCCCGAGGATCGTGTCGGAGTGGCCCCCGAGGTATTTCGTCGCGGAGTGGAAGACCACATCGGCGCCGAGCGCGAGCGGGTTCTGGAGCGCCGGTGAGGCAAACGTGTTGTCGACGACGAGCAGCGGCCGCGCGACGCCGCCCTGTTCGGCCCGGTCGCGGATCGTCCCGGCGGCTTCGGCGATGTCCGTCAGCTTGAGGAGCGGGTTCGACGGGCTCTCGAACCAGACCAGGCGCGTCCGCGTGGTGAGCTGCTCCCAGAGGTGGTCGGGATCGACCGACAGGTCGACGAATCGGGCCTCCGCCGCGCCACTCGGGCGGTGGACGCGCTCGAGATAGCGGTACGTCCCACCGTAGACGTCGTCCCCGACGACGATCTCCTCGCCGCTCGCGGCGAGCTGGGCGATCGCGGCCGTGGCGGCCGATCCGCTGGCGAAGGCGATGCCGTGCGTGCCTCGCTCCAGGGCGGCGACGGCCCGCTCCAGGCGCTCCCGCGTCGGATTGGCGCTGCGGGCGTAGTCGTAGCCGCGCCGCGGCCGGTTGACGCCGTCCTGGGCATAGGTCGACGTCTGGTAGATCGGCGGCGCCACCGCCCCGGTGATCTCGTCCGGCTCCGCGCCGGCGTGGACCGCCAGCGTCTCGAACGCGTCCTCGCTCATCGACCGAATGATGTCATCCGGCCGGCCAGCCCCGCCGAACCAATTCGTGCTAGCGTTTGGTTGCACGTTTCCGTCACCCACCCGGAGCCCCCACCATGGCCACCAACCCCGTCGTCGCCCCGGTCGGCCGCCTCGCGACCTGGCGTTACGTCATGAACACCGCCAACCTGCCGGCCGGGATGACCCTGCTCTGGGCCTGAGCTGAGTTTCCGCCGCCTGACGGACCACCGACGCAGACGAACCGGGCCGAGTCGACTGCCGGCGTACCATCGGGCGACGATGGCGATCGCCTCACGAACCGAACGGCGCGCGGCCGGCGTCGACCAGGAGATCCGCTTCTGCCGCTCTCGTGACGGAACGCGGCTGGCCTACGCCGTCCATGGGTCCGGGCCGCCCCTCGTCGTCGCCTCCTGCTGGCTGAGCCACCTCCAGCACGACTGGTAGAGCCCCGTCTGGCGGCATTTCCTGGACGACCTCGGTGCGTTCGCGACGCTCGTCCGGGTACGACGAGCGCGGCTTCGGGATGTCCGACTGGGACGTCGACGACTTCTCGATCGAGGCGCGTCTGGGGGATCTCGAGTCCGTGGTCGAGGCGGTCGGCCTCGGGCGGTTCGCGCTCCTCGGGATGTCCGGCGGTTCGGCCGTCGCACCGGCGTACGCGATCGTGCACCCGGACCGCGTGTCGCGCCTCGTGCTCTACGGGACGGTCTGCGGCCGCCCGCCCGTGCGCGACGCGGACGGAGAAGCCGAGGAGGAGACGTACCGGAGCATGATCCGCGTCGGCTGGGCGAAGGAGGACCCGGAGTTCCGGCGCGTCTTCACGACGCAGTTCATCCCGGAGGCGACCGAGGAGCAGTTGCGCTGGTTCGACGACCTCCAGCGGATGTCGACGTCGCCCACGAACGCGGTCGCGAGCCGGATCGCCAGGCATCGCGTCGACATCGCGGCCAACCTGCCCGCGATCCGGGCGCCGACGCTCGTCCTCCAGGCCACGGGCGATCGGTCGATGGCGTTCGCCAACGCCGTCGAGGTCTCCGCGGCGATCCTGGGCGCGCGCCTCGTGGCGCTCGACAGCCGGAACCACATCCTGCTGGCCGGCGAGCCCGCCTGGGCGACAGTCGTGGACGAGGTCCGAGCCTTCCTCGAGCCCGACCGCGTTGCCGCCGCCGGGAG
>VBFG01000179.1 GCA_005882635.1 Chloroflexota bacterium
TTGGCGATCTGCACCGCCGCGGACCCGAGGGAACCCGAGGCGCCGTAGATCACGATCCGCCGGCCTTCCCGGACGTCGGCCTGACGCAGCGTGGCGAGCGCCTGGGATGCGCCGTCGTAGATCGCTGCGGCCTCTTCGAAGCTCACGCCGCCCGGCTTCTTGGCGACGGCAGCGGTCTCGGGCATGCAGATGAACTGGGCATGGGCCCCGAACCAGCGGGATCCGAAGACCTCGTCGCCGACGCGGAACGTTCGAACCGCCGAGCCGATGGCCTCGACCTCGCCGGCGAGGTCGACCCCGAGCGTTCGCCATCTCGGCCGACGAAAGCCGGCGACCAGCCGCCAGAAGATCGGACGAGCGGCACGGGCGTGGGTGTCGGTCTGGCTGACGGTCGAGGCACGGATCCGGATCAGGACCTCGTCGTCCTTCGGAACGGGCCGCTCGACCTCCTCGATCCGGAGCACATCCGGCGGCCCGTAGCGATCCTGGACGACGGCTTTCATGCCGTGACACCGTAGCGCGTCCTCTGTTCGCCGACGCGCCGTCGATGGCGCAGAATCGGAACCCAAGAACGATGACCCAGACGACCCGACGACCGTTCCTGCCGCCCCGCTGGTTCATCCGGGCGGCGTGGGCCGTTCACCGCGCGATCTATCGGCTGAGCGGCGGCCGACGCGGCCTCCGACCGCCGACCCAGGCGACCTACGGCCTGATGCAGATCCACACGATCGGCCGGCGCAGCGGTGCGGAGCGGACGGCGATCCTCGGCTACTTCGAGGACGGGCCGAACCTGTTCACGCTCGCCATGAACGGCTGGGGCGAGCCGGAGCCGGCGTGGTGGCTGAACCTGCAGGCCCATCCGGACGCCACCATCGACCTACCTGACGGCTCGCGTGAGATTCGGGCGAGGGCCGCCACCGGCGACGAACGAGCACGACTGTGGGCCGAGATGCGACGCCGGGAGCCGAACCTCGATGGCTACGCCGAACGCCGACACCGCGAGACCGCTGTGGTCGTGTTCGAGTCTCGCCCGGGCTCCTGAGGAACGACTGACGATTCAGCGTGCAATTTGTCGAGTCGATGGCACGCGCTCGTCGAGAAGGTGAGGCGGCATCCACGACCGCCATGAACGAGGAGCGCCCAATGTCGCAGTATCTGTTGTCTGTTCACACGAGCGACGACCGGCCTCAACCGCAGATGACTGAGGAGGAGATGCGCGCCGGCTTTGCGCACGTCGAGGCGCTCGAGCGCGACATGCGCGCGGCGAATGCGCTGGTGTTCAGCGGCCGCCTCCTCGATCCGGCACGGTCCAAGGTCGTCCGGCCGTCGCGGGGCCGCGGTCGCATCAAGCCGAGCGACGGCCCGTTCGCCGAGACGAAGGAGCACATCGCCGGCTTCTACATCATCGAGACGGCCGATCTCGATGCGGCCCTCGAGTGGGCCTCGAAGGTGACCGAAGCAATCGACACGCCGATCGAGGTCCGCCCGTTCATGGACGTGGCCGGCCGCTGAGCGCGACGACGTTGCCTGCTCGGCCCCGGTCGAAGGTTCAGGAGGCCACCGCGTAGGAACCGACGAGCGTCAGCTCGGTGGCGATCGGCGGCTCCTCGCAGCGACTGTCGATCTCACCGACGAACGCCTTGAACGCGGCCAGCTCGCCGAGGATCCGACCGGGCTGGTCGCTGTCGATGACGATGTGCATGAAGCTCACGCCGTCGGGCAGCCGGAACGTGGCGTAGTGAATGCCCTCCGGCCGCTCGGCGGCGAGCTGGGCGTAGACCGCCTCGATCAGAGCGACGTTCTCGTCCGCTCTGCCGGGCCGAACCTGATAGCGGATCATGGAACTGCCCATCTCGGACTCCCGTGGTGGCACGGTCTGGTGCCTACCCTTGAGACGACCGCCGCCAAGGTGACTCATCGGTCACCGAGGCGGAGTGGTGCTCATCATCGTGCCGCCGTCGGAATGGAAGCTCCACGTGGACCCCGAACGTGGCGCCGGCACAGGACGAGGAGGCGAGTCGAGACGAACGTACCGGCCCAGCCGGTCATTCTTCGTCAGAGACGCCTGGCCCCGGAGGACATAGCGTGGGGACCATGCCTCGCGGGTTCGGACGGCTGCCCTTCTTCTCGCGCGTAGTGGCTGGGGATCGCGCGCCGAGTGATCAGTCCGCGCTCGAGGGCGCCCCGATCGACCCCGACGCCGCTCCGGTCGGCCCGCTGACTCTTCTGCCGGCGATGATCTACCGCCAGGTGCTGTTCGACTCGACTGAGATCACGCCGGCGTGGGCGAGATCGCGACCGGAGGCCGTGCTGTCGAAGGAGAAGGCGCCCACGTCGAAGGCGACGCGCCCGAAGAAGCCCGACGCCAAGACTGCGGAGCCGAAGCCGGCGGCAACGCGGAGGGCCCGTGGGCCGAGCTCCGGTCGGCGAAGCAACCAATAACACTGAGCCCGCCGGAGGGCTTGGGCCGCGAGAGTCATACCGGCGGCGGAGCCGAGCGCGGCGCGTCCCGCGTGGATACTTCCGGCATGACGAGGTCGACACCGATGGCCGACGGCGACCTCGACGTCGCGGTCGTCGGGGCGGGCGCGGCCGGGACGTACCTCGCCTATCGGCTCATCGAGGCACGGCCGGACTGGCGGATCGCGCTGTTCGAGCGTTCGAGCCGGATCGGCGGCCGGCTGTGGTCGGTCCGCGTGGATGGGCTGCCGCACCCGATCGAGCTCGGCGGGATGCGCTTCATGACCCGCCAGCGGCTCATCCAGTCCGTCGTGGACGAGCTGGGGATCGAGACGCGCCCGTTCAACACCGGCGACCAGTCGGCTCGCTCGTTCCTGCGTGGCGTCGTCGGCGATGGCCCGGACGATCCCGATGCCGGCTCGGGCTACGACCTGCCGCCAGGTGAGCGGGGTCGATCGGCCGCCGATCTGATGAGCGGCACGTTCGTGCAGATCGTGCCCCGGGCCCACGAGCTCGACGAGAACGGCTGGCGTCGGGCTCGGGCGACGTCGACGTTCCGCGGTCGACCGCTCACGGACTGGTCGATCGAGGAGGCCGTGGCGGCGATCCTCAGTCCAGAAGGCCATCGCTTCGCGAGCGACGCCTTCGGCTACGACTCGGGCATCCACCCACACAACGCCGGTGATGCGATCCAGTACCTGATGGGCTCGGGCAACCCGACGGGGGAGGCGCGCGTGCCGGTCGATGGGATGGACCGGATCCCGCGCGAGCTCGCGGCGCGCTTCGAGTCGCTCGGCGGGAGCGTCCGGCTCGGCCGCGATGTGCGGCGGGTCGAGACGGGGGAGGGAAGCGTCCTCCTCGGCTTCGCCGACGGCGCGGGTGTCCGGGCCCGACGGCTCGCGCTCACGATGCCGATCCCGGCGCTCGAGGCGCTCGCCGGCGCCTCGCCGGTCATCCACGGGCCGACCTGGCGGCGCCTGTACCGATCGATCGAGGGCTTCCCGGCGACGAAACTCTACTGCTGGTACGACCGACCGTGGTGGCGCGACGGCTCCAACGCACCGACCGGTACCCGCACGACGACGGACCTGCCGAACCGAATGATGTTCTACTTCGACG
>VBFG01000180.1 GCA_005882635.1 Chloroflexota bacterium
GGACTACGTCGCGCTCCTGCGGAACGTGAGCGATCCGATCACGACACCGCACAACTTCACGCCGGGCGCGGCCGCATACCAGGCCGGTGTCCCGACGGGGCTCGCGACGACGATCCAGATCGTGAGCTCGGGGCTCGTCGTGGCGGCTCTCGTCGTGGCCGTCGTCCGGACGTCGGCCGAAGCCTCGTTCATCGTCGCGGTCGTCGCCAGCCAGCTCCTCTCGCCGGTCCTCTGGGACCATTACGCGATGCTGCTGCTGGTCCCCGTGGCCTGGCTGCTGGAGCGCCGCCGCTGGTGGGCCGCCGCGATCCCGCTCGTGACCTCGGCCGCGACGCTCTTCGTCAACCTGCCGGCCGCGATCTACCCGATCGTGTTCTGGATCGCCCTGCTCGCCGTGCTCTGGGTTGGCCTCCGGGAGCGGCGGCAGGCTCCAGCGTGAACTCTGTCAGTCATGCCACGGCAGAGGGCGAGTTCGAGGCGGCCGACGCCCGGGTCTTCGACCGCCTCGACACCGCCGCCTGGCTCGGCCTCCTCCTGACGCTCGGCGCGGGGATCATCTTCTGGCTGTCGAACCGTTTCTTTGACGCAACCCGCGGCGACTTCTTCTACCTCGCCGACGCCTTCCTCCACGGCCGCACCTGGCTCGACGTCCGTCTCGGGCCGCAGGACGTGATCCTCCTCGACGGCCACATCTACGTGCCGTTCGCGCCGTTCCCGGCCATTGCTCTCATGCCGATCGTTGCGCTCACGGGCCCGCAGGTCGCCGACCAGTGGGAGACGGGGATCAACGCCGCGCTCGCGGCGGCGACCGTCGGCATGGCCTGGTGGTTCGCGGGTCGGGCCGGCGTCCGCTCGCTGGTCGATCGGTTCGCGCTCGCCGTCCTCCTCGGCTTCTCGACCCAGATCTGGTGGGTGACCGACCGCGGCGGCGTGTGGCACACCGGCCAGCTGATCGCGACGATCCTCACCCTCGGCTGCCTGATCGAGCTATGGGGCTGCCGGCGAGCGTGGCTGATCGGCCTGATGGCCGGTGCCGCGTTCCTGACGCGGGCGCCGCTCGCGTTCGCGGTGCCCTTCTACGCCCTGCTGTTCGCCGGCGACGGGATCTGGGAGCCGCGAAGGTGGCCGTGGCGGCGCTGGTTCTGGATGGCGGCCGGCGTCCTGCCATCCGTCGCGTTCTTCTTCTGGTACAACGCCGCGCGGTTCGGATCACCGTTCGAATCCGGCTATGGGCTGGCGACGCTGCCGGCCTGGCTGGAGCAGCAGCGACAGCTCGGGCTCTTCTCGGTCGCCCACCTCGGGATGAACGCGTATTACCTGTTCGGGAAGCTGCCCCAGTTCAGCCTGTCGTTCCCGTTCCTGCGACCCGACGGTCTGGGGATGTCGATCTTCCTGACCAGCCCGGGGCTCCTCTACGCGATCCGCGCCCCGTGGCGCGAGTCGCGGTCGTGGTGGCTCGCCGGCGCGGCGCTGCTCGTCCTCATCCCGACCCTCCTGTACTACGGCGGGGGCTGGCTCCAGTACGGCTATCGCTACGCCCTCGACTCCATCCCGTTCGTGTTTGCCCTGTGCTGTCTCGCGGCCGCGCGCGACGAGGCTCGACGGGCGACGGTCGGGCTCACCGGCCGGGCGATCGGGACCGGCTGGCTGGCGCTGATCGCGGTCGGGGTGTTCGTCATGGCGCTCGGTGTCTACTGGGCGTACCACCTGTGAGCTGGTCCGGCGTCCGGCGCCTCCTGCCGTGGCTGCTGGCGACGTGGTTCATCGTCATCTCGGCGATGCGGCTGGTGGTCATCGGGCCCGGCGGGCCCGGCTTCGACGGCCGTCTCTACCGCTCGGCAGCGGTCGCCTGGCTCGGCGGCGCGGACCCGTGGCAGGTGGTCCAGGGTGGCGTGTATTTCGGCGCGCCGCCCCCGTCGCTCCTGCCGATGGTGCCGTTCGCGCTGCTGCCGGAGACGGTCGGCGTCGGCGCCCTCCTCGTGCTCGGCCTCGCCGGCAGTGCGTGGGCGATTCGGCGTCTCGGCCTGCCGCTGTGGTGGCTCGCGTTCCCGCCCCTCGTCGACGGCATGTGGAACGCGAACCCGCACGTCCTCGTGCTGCCGCTCATCCTCGCCGGTCTCGCACCGCTCGCGACGATCCTCAAGGTCTACGCGGCAATCGTGCCGGCCGTCCGTCTGGAGCTGCGCGCCCTCGTCCTGACGGCCGTCGCGCTCGTCGTCACCGCGCCGTTCGTGCCGTGGGCCCTCTACCTGTCGGAGCGGCAGACGATCAGCGAGCGCCTCGAGCGAACGGCGGGCGGCGGGCTGAGCGTCTGGGCGATCGACCAGCCGCTCCTCCCGATCGCCGTCGTCCTCGCCCTCGTCGCGCTCGCTGTCCTCGTCCGACGCAACCGCGAGCGCGCCGCATGGCTGGCGATGCCGGCGTTCTGGCCCTGGACCCAGTGGTATTACTCGTCGCTCGCGATCCCCGCGATCGTCGGCGACACCGCCACCGCGACGGGCCTCGTTGCGATGCTTGCGGCGGCGATCCTCGCGATCCCGCTCGAGGGTGGCCCGGTCATCGCCCTCGCCGTCGTCGCGTTCGGTCCGCCGCTGGTCGAGCGGCTCGGCGCGTCCCGGCCAGCGTGGCGGGAAGCGCGGGCCCATGGGACACTGCGCACGCCCAACCCCTGACGACGCGGAGGAGTCCTTGCGCCGTTCCGGCCTCGTCCTCGCGATCTTCGTGCTGTCCGGCGCCGCGGGGCTTGTCTACGAGGTCGTCTGGTCGCGCCAGCTCGTCCTGGTCTTCGGCAACACGACGCAGGCGGTCGCGACGATCCTGACGGGCTTCTTCGGCGGGATGGCCGTCGGGTCGTTCGTCGGCGGTCGATTGGCCGACCGGGTCCGCTCGCCGCTTCGCCTCTACGGGCTCCTCGAGCTCGTCCTCGTCGCGGTCGTCGTCCTGACGCCGGTGACGTTCCGGCTCCTCCACGAGGTCTATCGCGCCGCGTTCGGGTCGCTCGAGACCCAGCCCGGGCTGCTGGCCCTCGTGCGGTTCGGGCTGGCGATCCTGGCCCTCGCTCCGGCGACCGTCCTGATGGGGGCGACGCTGCCGGCCCTGACCCGTCACCTGTCGGGCGACCAGCACCTGTCGCGCGCCTTCGCCCGGCTGTATGCCGCCAACACCTTCGGGGCGATCATCGGGACGATCGCCGCCGGCTTCTTCCTGATCGAGCTGCTCGGGCTGACGGCCACGCTCCTCGTCGGCGCGACGTGCTCGGCGATCGCCGGTTTCGTGGCGCTGGCGATCGATCGCCAGACGAGTGGCTGGCAGCGGACGATCGGCCCTGCGCCGCGACGCTTCGACGACGTCGACCCGGCAGATGAGCCCGACCGAACTCGCGAGTCGCGCCGGCGGGCCCGCCCGGCCCTCGCCCTCCTCGTCGCGTTCGTCTCGGGGCTGACCTCGCTCGGCTTCCAGACGCTGTGGACCCGGCTGCTGTCGTCGGGGACGGGCAACTCGACCTACGTCTTCAGCTCGATCCTCGCCATCTTCCTGATCGGGCTCGTCCTCGGCGCGGTCACGTTCGCCTACCTCCGGCCACGGATCACCCAGCCGGTCCTGTTCCTGGCGTTCGCTCAGCTGGCGGTGGCGCTCATCACGGTCGGCGGGCTCGTCCTCGTGATCGCCCAGCCGGACCGGCTCGATCCGTCGAAGGCGCTCGAGACGCTCTGGGCGATCCTCCGTCCCGCCGTGCTGGTCGTCCTGCCGGCGACCTACGTGATGGGCCTGAGCTTCCCGGCGTCCTCCAGCCTCCTCGCCGACGACCCGCGCCGGATCGCCACCTTCGCCGGCCGCCTCCTCGCGGCGAACACGGCCGGCGCGATCGTCGGGACGTTCGTGATCCCGTTCTTCCTGATCCCGGCGATCGGTTCGCCGTCGGCCGTGGCCGTGATCGCGCTGGTCAACCTCGCCCTGGCGGGAGCACTCGTCGTCGCCGCAACCGACGCGACCGTCCTGTCACGTGCCGTTACTGCGATCGGATCTGCCGTCGTCGCCCTAGCGATCATCGTGTCGCTGCTCTCTCCGGCCGGGTCGAGGTTCGTCGACCCGTCCGTTAGCCGGATCTTCGCCGCGAACGGAACGATCTTCCAGAGCGCTGAGGACGAGATCGCCTCGGTCCAGGCCGGCCATACGATCGGTGAGCAGCTGTGGGTCACTGGGACGGCGATGACGCTGCTGACGGTCGACGCGAAGCTGATGCCGATCCTGCCTCTGATGCTGCGGCCGGACTCGAAGACCGCCGCGACGGTCGCATTCGGGATGGGCTCGGCGTTCCGGGCGGCGGTGATCGCCGGCCTCGAGACCGACGCCGTGGAGCTCGTGCCTTCGGTGCCGAAGATGTTCCACTGGTTCTACCCGGATGCCGATGCGATCGTGTCGGCTCCGAACGCCCGCGTCATCGTGACCGACGGCAGGAACCACCTCGAGCTGACGGGCAAGACCTACGACATCATCGTCACCGACCCGCCGCCGCCGATCGAGAGCTCCGGCGCCGCCGTCATCTCGTCGCTCGAGTACTACCAGGCCGGCGCCGCCCACCTGAACGCCGGCGGCGTGATGATGCAGTGGACGCCGTACGGCGGGACGGTCGACGAGTTCCTCGACCACATCCGGACCTTCCGGGCGGTCTTCCCGAACGTGATCGTCGCCTTCGGTCCGGGCGGCTACGGCTTCTTCCTGATCGGCAGCGGGGATCCGTTCGCCTTCACCGACACGGACATCCGGAACGTCCTCGCCAGGCCCGGCATCTCCTCCGCCTATGACTCACCGGAGAAGACTGCCGACGGCTGGGCGACGAAGATCCCGTCGCTCGTCTGGATCCAGGGCGCCGATGTCGACCGGATCGTCGGCAGCGGCCCGCTGATCACCGACGACCATCCGCTGCCGGAGTACTTCCTGCTCCGCCGCCTCTTCGGCGACCACTCGCCGAAGCTCTCGCCAGGTGAGCTGATGAAGCTGTCAGCGCAGACGCACCGGGAACTGGCGATCGGCACAGTTCCTCATTGACTCGGGCCCCTCGGCGACCCACACTCGCCGGACTCTTTCACCGGGCGTGTCGTCGAACGTGGGGTGCGATGAACGGAGCGCGGGTGCGCGGCGTCCGAGCTGGCGTCGCCGCTTGGGTCGCGGTCCTTCTGATCCTGCCGCATCCCGTCGCGGCCGCCGCGAACGCGGCGACCCGCGCGGCGGCTCCAGTGGCGGCCCAGGCGGCGCCTGTTCCGCATTCAGCGACCGGTAGCTGGATCGTCGCGCTGCGCCCCGGGCGCGATGCCGGCCAGCTCGCCCCGGGCCTCGCGAGGAACGCCGGCGGAGTCGCCGGGAGGACGTTCAGTCACGCGCTCAACGGGTTTGTCTTCACGGGCTCGGACAAGGCCGCCTACGCGCTGCGCCACAACCCGAACGTCCGGTCGGTCGTGGCCGACGGGACGCTCAAGATCGCCGCGGACACCGTCCCAACGGGCGTCTCGCGGATCCTCGGCAACCACGAGAACCCCCAAGGGGCGTACCAGGCCGGCTTCGCCGGAGACGGTGTGCGGGTCGCCATCCTCGACACCGGCATCGACCTGACCCACCCGGATCTCACGCCAAACCTCAATGTCGGCCTCGGCGAGAACTGCATGACGCCGGGGCAACCTCCCCAGGACGGCCACGGGCATGGGACGCACGTCGCCGGCACCGTCGCGGCGGCCGACAACGACCTCGGCGTGATCGGCGTGGCGCCGCATGCGCGACTCGTCCCGTTCAAGGTCCTCGACGACAGCGGATCCGGGGAATGGTCGAACCTGATCTGCGCGGTCGACATCATCACCGGCTACGCCACCGACGCCGACCCATCGAACGACATCCGCGTCGCGAACATGAGCCTCGGCGACGTCGGCGGCATCGGGACGTGCACGGACGGCAGCATCCGCGAGGCGATCTGCACCTCGGTCGCCGCGGGCGTCACGTACATCGCCGCGGCCGGCAACTCGACCG